>JAMOAC010000356.1 GCA_023621975.1 Bacillota bacterium
TATTGGGCCCGGCTATACAGAATAAAGAGTCACCGGAAATAATGACCGTTCTTTTAAGACTTTCTCCTGGAGACAACTATATCGAATATAACTGCAAGCACGAGTATGATACCTGTTACGACGTTCTGCCAGTATGCATCAACATTGGCTATTATCAGGGCGTTATTCAAAAGTGCCATGAACAAAGCTCCGACAGCTGCTCCAAATATTGTTCCTGCACCACCTGAAAAGCTTACACCACCGATAACTGCTGCGGTAATAACACTCATCTCAATTCCTGTTCCTACAGTACACATTGCATTTCCGTATCTTGCTGCGGATATTATACCTGCAAAGCATGCCAGGCATGATGACAGTATAAAAGCAATTATCTTCATTTTCGGAATATTCATACCTGACAATATTGCGGCTTTTACGTTTCCGCCAATGTAGTAATACTGCCTGAAGAACCTGGTTCTGGACATACAGTATGAGAAGATTATGAGAATGACCAGTGAATACCAAACCGGAAGCTGAAGTTTTAAGAACATTTCCTGTCCTAACGCATTAAAATTCAGTGGAAGGTCGGATATTCCCGGACCGGCCAATCTTACTGCAATTCCCTTATAAATGAGGCTTGTTGCCAGAGTTGCAATGAATGAGGTTACTCCTATTTTTGCGATTATCACACCGTTTATTAATCCTATAAGTACTGCTATTGCAAAAGTTATCAAAATTGCCAGCGGAATGCTTACTCCCAGGTACTTGATGAGGTAGCCACAGAGTACACCGGATAAAGCCATGTTTGAACCTAATGAAAGGTCAATTTCTCCGCTTATCAATATTATGGACATTGCAATTACAACTACCAGGTCAATTGCCATATTTATCAGGATAGCTGCAAAGTTTCCATATGTAGGGAATGTATACGGATATAAGAAACTGAAAATTATTGAGTAAATCAGCATTATAATCAACAGAAAATTTAGTATTTTGTACTTCCTGCAGTTTTTGTACCGGCATATCGTTCATTAAGCAATACCCCCTTCAACTTCTCTATCAAAGCCTAATCCTGAAGCATATTCCATTATTTTTTCCTCAGTTGCTTCATCTCCTGAGAGTTCGCCTGTAATTCTCCCCTCCCACATTACGTAAATCCTGTCGCTGACGGTAAGAACTTCAGGCAAATCCGATGATATGACAATTATACTTGTTCCCTGTTTGGTAAGGTCTCTCAGGATGTTATATATTTCTGATTTTGTTCCGACGTCAACGCCTCTGGTAGGTTCATCAACAATCAGGATTTTAGGTTTAACGAGCAGCCATTTTGCCAGCATAACCTTTTGTTGATTTCCACCGCTTAAGTTAATTACTTTCTGCCTTACACTGGGAGTCATTATTGAAAGCTTTTTCCTGTATTCTTCTGCGACTTCTTCCACCTTTTTATCGTCCATATTCAAGCCCTTCTGGAAATACTTCAGGTTTGCGGCAGCAATGTTTTCACTTACAGCCATGTCAAGAAACAGCCCCTGCTCTTTTCTGTCCTCCGGCAAGTAACCTATTCCACAGGCTATTGCATCCTTACAATTCTTAATATTTACCTTCTGGCCTTCAACGAAAATTTCTCCGCTTACCAGTGGATCCGCTCCGAACACTGCCCTGAAAACTTCAGTCCTGCCTGCACCTGCAAGTCCGGCAAAGGAAAGTATCTCGCCTTTTTTCAACTTAAAGCTGATGTTATTAAACTTCACTATGTTGGATAGATTTCTGCATTCAAGTACAACTTCATCTGATACATCCCTTTGAACTCTTTCAATGTATACGTCCCTGCCGACCATCTTTCTGACTATCCAGTTTTCATCAATGTTCTTGACCTCTTCTGTTCCCATGTAGCTTCCGTCTTTTAGTATTGAAACCCTGTCTGCGACCTGGAATATCTCGGTTAACCTGTGGGAGATATATATTACTGCTATACCCTGTTCTTTAAGCTTTCTGATAATGTTGAACAATACTGATACTTCCTTGTCGGTAATGGTGGCTGTCGGCTCATCCAGAATCAGGACTTTGGGATTGACTGAAAGAGCTTTCGCAATTTCTATCATTTGCTGTATGGCAGGTGGCAGGTTTCCCACTAATGTCCTGGGATCTATGTGAAGATTAAGGTTTGCCAGGTGCTCTTCAGTCATCTTGTACAACTTTTTCCAATCTATGTGGGAGCCAAATTTTACAGGCTGCCTTGCTGCATAAATGTTTTCTGCCACATTCAGGCTCGGCACAAGGCTTCTCTCTTGGTAAACTATACTTATCCCAAGATCATTAGCGTGTTTTTGGTTCTCAATATTGACTTCTTTGCCATCCAGTATTATTTTGCCGGCATCAGCCTTATACACCCCGGCAAGTATATGCATCAGCGTACTTTTACCCGCTCCGTTCTCACCGCACAATGCATGTACTTCGCCTCTCTTGATCTGAAGGCTGACACCCTTTAAAGCCTTAACACCCGGAAAGGTCTTTACAATACCTTGTACTTCAAGTATTACGTCATTTGCCATTAACTTCCCCCCTTATTTGATAACTTGCCAAGGGCTTTTATAAACCTATATATGAATCGCCGTTCCCAGCACAGCATTGGCTGCTTCCATAACTGCTTCGGATACAGTAGGATGGGGATGAATTGTAGATACAATTTCATCTGCCGTCAGCTCAGAACTGATTGCAAGGGCACATTCGGCTATCATATCGGTAGCATGGGAACATACCATGTGAACCCCAAGAATTTCATTGTATTTTTTATCTGCAAGTACCTTCACAAATCCTTCTGGATCGCCTTCGGTAAGTGATTTGCCATTTGCCAGCATCGGGAATTTACCGACTTTTATATCGTATCCTTTTTCCCTGGCTTCCTTTTCGGTCATGCCAACCCACGCAATTTCAGGTTGCAGATATATGCATTGAGGCACTGCATTGTAATTCATTTTTGCGTCATGCCCGAAAATATTATCTACAGCCGTTATGCCTTCATGTGACGCTACATGGGCTAACATGTACTTTCCGTTTACATCACCTATTGCGTAAATGTTCCTGACATTTGTACGCATCCTTTCATCCGTTACAATTCTGCCCTTGTTATGCTTAATGCCCAGCCTGTCAAGTTCATTTACATCAACAGAAGGTACTCTCCCTGATGCCACAAGCACTTTTTCTGCACTTACATTAAACCGCTTTCCGTCTTTCTCATAGGTTACGCATCCATCTGCTATTTCAACTACTTTTGCAGATGTTATGATTTCCACATGGTTCCTGCTCAGTATATTTCTCACCGACTC
>JAMOAC010000539.1 GCA_023621975.1 Bacillota bacterium
GTCGCCCGCTATTGTTCCCACTATCTCGTTCCATTTGAGAGAATCTATAGCAGAAGCCGCTGCCTGAGCCATTCCCGGAAGTGTTTTCACCACAACGATATTGTTTGCATAATCACTGGAAACATAAGATTCGGAAAAAACCTTAAGAAGCCTGTCGGTTACTACATTCTCGCTCTTGGCAAGAGGAGCATACCTGTACCTTCCGTCCTCAGTCATTACCTTGATAAGTCTGAGCTCTTTTATATCACGCGATATCGTTGCCTGTGTGACTTCCACGCCCAGGCTTTTTAGCCTTTCAGCAAGTTCTTCCTGAGTCTCAATTACTTCCTTGTCAATTATCTCAAGAATTTTTGCATGCCTGCTATATTTCATTTCTTCTCAAATCCTCTCCTCTTTGATATATTTTACTTCGCAATATCTGGTAATGGCTTCGGTCATTTACTTTTATAAATTTAACAGTATGTGGAGACTTTCTCACTTCAACTACATCCCCGGCCTTGATCTCATATCCCAGTTCACCGTCAACACTTACTACGGCTTTATGGGCGTAGCTTTCGTCCACCACTGCTTTTACCACCCTGTCGCCGGTTGCAACAAAGGATCTCGAATACAGTAAATGAGGGCATATAGGTGTTACAATAATAAGCTCTACATTAGGTTCCACAATTGGCCCTCCCGCAGAAAGCGTATACCCTGTCGATCCGGTAGGACTTGAAACTATCAGTCCATCCCCCGGGAAAATATCGATAAAAGTATCATTAATGTATGTCCTTATGCTCATAATTCTTGATACTGACTCTCTTGTAATAACAACATCATTCAGTGCAACGTCTGTGGCTATAGCTTTTCCGTTGCTCCTTATTACAGCCTCCAGCATCATTCTCTCTTCAATATGAAACTTTCCGTCAATTAGGCAGTTCACAGCATCTTCAATCTCATTTCTGTCAACTTCCGTGAGAAAACCGAGGCTGCCGAGGTTTATCCCCAGCATCGGGATATTCTTGAGGTATACCTTGCGGGCAACCTTAAGAAAAGTTCCGTCACCGCCAAGGCAGACAATAATATCGGATCCGTCTATTACACTAATCTCATCAAGCCCATTGTCCGCAAATCCCAGTTCCCGGGCAATATCTGATGATACCCTTACCTTTCCCCCTCTGCTGCGTATGCTTTCAATCAACTTTTTTGTATATATTAAACCCTCATCTTTATCCTTATTTACAATGATACCAAAAGTTTTCATTATTAACCTCAATTTAACCAGATTATTAATTGAACATGTATAATTTCAACATGTATAATTATGAAATGTCCGTGTGCTTTTATACCGTTTTTATTATATAGAATTCACGCCAAAAGTACAAATAAAAATTGTAATTGCTTTTAATTAATTTTAACAGATTCTTTTATTATAACTCTCTATGTGACTCTTCAACAACTTTTGCAATCTCATCGTACCAGTTTGTGGTTTTCCCCAGATGAGGGCATTTTAAAAGATACAGCAAATATTCTATATTACCCTCCGGCCCTTTCACAGGTGAATAGGTAATCCCTCTTATTGCAAACCCGCTTTTAAGGACAAATTCCGTCAAATCTTCCAATACTTCCCTGTGTGTTTCCGGTTCCCGCACCACACCATGCTTCCCGACTTTTTCCCTGCCTGCTTCAAACTGAGGTTTTACCAGGCACACAATTTCTCCGTCCTCTTTTAAAAGGTCCCTGACAACGGGAAGTACCTTTTTCAACGATATAAACGACACGTCAATAGTGGCAAAATCCGCTGCAAATCCAATATCTTCAGGCTTAACATACCTGATATTGGTTCTTTCCATGCATATTACCCTTTCATCCTGCCTGAGTTCCCAGGCAAGCTGGCCGTACCCCACGTCAATGGCCACAACCTTGGATGCTCCCTTTTTAAGCATGCAGTCAGTAAAGCCACCTGTAGAAGCGCCCACGTCCAAGGCAGTTTTTCCGTTCATATTTATTTCAAAATAATCAATTGCTTTTTCTAATTTTAATCCGCCTCTGCTTACATAGGGGATTGGATTTTCTCTTACATCAATATCAACACTTTCGTCAAACTTTGTACCGGGTTTATCCACCTTTTCACCGTTGACATAGACCACACCCGCCATAATTGAAGCCTTAGCCTTTTCCCGGCTGGGGAAAAAACCCTTGTTAACCAGCAAAACATCCAGTCTTTCCTTTTTCAATTCACAACCTCCAGCTCAATTTAGCTTATTGTGCCGACATTTCTAAAGCAGCACCATGTTAAATTAAGATATGGAAGCAACAAACCGCCTTATCTCTTCCGAGACAGACTGGGCATCCATTTTATATTTTATGAAAATTTCATCCCTTGAACCATGCAAAAT
>JAMOAC010000044.1 GCA_023621975.1 Bacillota bacterium
ATTCCCTGAAAGGCTGTCAGCCCTTACAGCCTCATATGCCGATATATTGGTCATATCCATGGCATCCCTAATTATTTGGGCTTTAACCAAAATCAAATAGCTTTCAATAATGTAGGAGAAGATTGGAATAACAACAAACACAACTATCGCGGCAAATAATATGACGTCCAATACTGCATCTCCTCTTTGCCTCCTGCAATCCTCCATGCCATGTGTATTTGGAAACACCTTCGATAGCATCAATTAACAACCTTTCTTGCTATAAATGTTTTGTCATAAACCATCCTGTACACAACCAAATTCCTGCCAAATAAAGCCACCAGGCTGCTGAACTCAACATCAGCCTCAACATGCAGATTCATTTCCTCTCCGTGCTTTGCATATTCTGAACCGGTAACCGTAATGTTTTTGAATCCTCTGTTTGTCATTTTGTCAATCAGTTCCTCCCTTATCTCTGCCGTCAAACCTCCCTCAACTTCCATTTTCATAACGGCATTCCTGCAATAAGCATTCATGTCGGATTTCATGGATACCGGGATAAAAAATTCCGTAATAAAAACCGCAAAAGCAATAAGTATAACAAGTACTATACCGGTTACGGCAACCTTTGACGGCAATCATTACCACCCCCTGCAGTCGTAATACCAGGCACATTAATTTTTAGCGTATTATTTAGCTATTATTTAGCGTATTATTCTTTAACGTATGAATTTTTGAACATATTATTTTAGCGTATTTTTTAGAAAGCATATTAATTAAGCATATTAATTTGAAGAAAATATTTTGCTTACAATTGTAGTAGACCACCAATCCTGCAACCTGTCCATAATATTGCTTGCAAGCGCCCTCAGCCCCGGGATAATTACAAATGCAGCAATGATCAATACAGCTGCTATTCCCAAAAGCTCATTCATCCCGAAACCTCCGTTTTTCCTGAAATGTTCAGATATACTTATTCCTGTATTCCTGGGCCATCCACATTTTAGCTTTGTGTAATTTGTTATTTGTCCTGATGTTTTTCCTGACTTTTTGTTTTTCAGAACCATCATAATCAATGCTCCTTTCTTCTTTCTTGATATCAATTTTTTTAATATCAATTTTTCATAAGGATCACTTTTTTCATAAGTGTCACTTTGTTGAGCATAATTTTTTTAAGCGTCATTTTTTAAGAATCTCTTTTTATTGAGCATCACTTTTTATTAAGTATCACTTTCTCTTAAGCATTTATTTTTCTTAAGTATCACTTTTTACATCAATTTTACTTTCAAATCAGAATAGCAATTTCAGGTATCAAACAAGATATCAATATACATGCATTCGATGTCAACCCATGAATATCTTCCCAAAGGCAGTTGCAGCATCAATCAAAAGAGGTACTGATATCATTATCACTATAATTGCTACAAACATGGCTGCCGCCACTACACATCTGGCCTTGCAGTTATCCGTTTCAGCCTGTATAAAGTTAAAATATTTTTTAAACATAATATCTTCCTGCCTGCCAAGTATATCCTGATTGTCTCCCGTCAGCACCCCCTGCTTTAGGACTACGCAAAGGGTTTCAATCTCCTGGGCATCAAAAAACATTTTAAGCTCATCCAACGATGTATCAATATCAAGAGTCAGTTCGTACCTGGCAGCCAGCTTAACCAGTGCTTCCCTCAAGTGTTTGTCATCTGCAATTTCATATACGCATTTTATGGCATCGGTAACTTTTACTCCCGATGATATCTGGTTGTGAAGAAATTTATATATTTTATAGATATTTTTCTGCAGCATCAAATTGATGCGTTTTCTCTTTCTTCTTATCACATCTTCAGTTATGAGCCACGCTGCCGCAGCAAGTATTACGGCTTTTGATACATCCGGATAATTCATTATTATGGCAAGGACAAAAAGTGCAGGAACAGCCAGAAATTTTAACAATAAATATGTCTCTGCCGCGTACTTGCCCCTGTATCCTGCCCTGTTCATTTTTGTCCTAGCTTTATCATATAAGCTTGATTTTATTGCCAGGAACTTGTTTGCCCATAACCTGTGTTCAGAAATTGCCTGCCTCACAATTCCTGTGCACCTTCTATAGACAGAACCCTTATTGTTTCTTCCTCCGGCTGCTTCAATCAACGGCCTGTCAAAATGCAGCCGCAGTTTTTCATATATAAAATTTCCTAATATGATAATGGAAATAACAAGTAATACTGCTATAATTTTACTCACATGAACAAATAATACCGCTTCATTCAAAAAATACCCTCCTTTTTCTTTTTAGTGTTCAAACCGTGTAATTTTTGCAATCATGTAAAGTCCGCAGGAATAGAGAATGGCAAAAAGAGTAAGCAGTAATTTGCCCTGCATTGTGTTTATATAAAACTCTTTCACAAGCGGGTTTGACTTTAGAAAGAAATATCCCGTGAAAAGTACTGTAAACATTATTATATACAAAAGCATTCGATCAACATAAGTAGATATTTTACGCCTGTTATATTCCTCTTCAATTTTGTAGAACTGTTCCTCCATATTGGTAAGCAGTTTTCTTATATCCCCCCTGTGCCTGATATTTTGCTTTATATTGATTATGAAGTCTCTGAATTGTATATTGTCGACCTTAACCCAAAGTATATCAAGCGCTTCCAGTGGATCCACGCCACGGTTTACCTGTATTACCATATCCCTTATGAATGTCTTTAAGGGCTCTCCTATACCTGAATCCACCGACTTTTCAAAGGCATAAAATATATCTTCTTTGACCGCGCACCATCTGTTTAATACCGAAATAAATTCCGCCAGCCTTTTTCGTATGACCTCCGAATTGTACTTTCCCATTATGTCAAGAATAAACAGCGGTATCAGCGAAAAAAGCAATGACACCACAGCGGCCGAAGGTGCAAAAAGGAGAATTTTATATATAAATCTGAATGTAAAAGCAAAAATCAACATGCATACCAGCATTACAAAATAAAAATTGGCAAATGGTATGTAATGCCTTATATTTGATTTATCTATTAAATACAGTTCAATTTTGTCTGCAATGGTCATCTTTAGCGGTATTGCCCTGCTATACTTTTTAACCTGCATTTTCAGCTGCTTATCACGATATTCACTGCTCAGCCTTTCAATCCCTGACCGAAGTATTCTTTGGACATCAGCATTTATCACCATAAAGTATGCAAATAAAACCGTAAAAACGGCAAGTGCAACTGAATTCACAATCAGTACCGTAATTAACATATCTTTTTTACCTTCCTGTAAAATTTTGCGGCCAGCCTGCCGGCCGGATAACCGCACTTTACAAACCTGCCTTCCAGAAATCCCATGTCGTCTTCGCTTTCAATATCAAATCGGAAAAGCCTGTTGTACAGGAATTTATCATCCTCGGCATCATAACCCTGTATTTCCAGCACGTCCACTACTTTAAAACTTTTTAAATAGAAAATCACGTCTATACTTCTTGCCATCATCTCCTTCAATGTCTTTTCACTTTCGCCTGAATTGGCGGATTTGCATAATGTGAGCAGCCTTCCAAAAGCATCCTCAGCACTTTCAGAATGAGTTGTTGCAAGGGCCCTGTGGCCCGTAAAAGCAGCCTTAACAAATTCCAGTGCCTCATCCCCGACAATTTCTCCAATGCAATATGTATCAAGGGACATTGTAAGTCCGTCGCGTACGAGATCCCTCAGCGTAACCGGTCTGCCGCCTTCGTTTTGCTTTTTTATCCTTTGCTCAATGCAGTAAGGCTTATCGGGATAAATCTCTGGGTCCGATTCTGCTATAAGCACTCTCTCCATTTCAGGCAAAGCATTCACAAAAGCCCTTAGCAAAGTTGTCTTGCCCGCAGCTCCCTTTCCGCAAAACAGCACTGTTGCATCCGTTCTTGCAAGGTTTTTGATAAATGAATATATTTCTTCATTCATCATGCCCTGTTCTACAAGATCTGCCAAAGTTAAGCTTTTCTTTCTGTGTTTTCTTATGCTTATCGTAGGACCGGATATGTTTCTCGGCCTTATAGACACATTTATCCTGAGCCTGTACTTTTCATCGGTAACCCTGCAGTGGCAGTCATTTTCATTCAGAATGCCTCCGTTTCTTATTGCAATAAGTTTGCAGTATGTATCAAATACTTTTTCGCTTCCCAAATTAACGGGCACCTTAATCCTCAAGCCGTTTCTTTTTATAACAAACTCATCATAGCGCGTTCCGTCAATGTCGGTAATTTCCTCATCTTCCACGTAACTTTGCAGTTCTCCGTATCCAAACATGAAATCAAAAACTTTTCTTATAAGTTCTTCCCTGAAAAGCCCCATATGATATTTATGCCTGTCCAAATCCCTGACAATAGCCGTCTCAAGCACGTCTCTGCTTACCTTCCCGCTGGCCACGTCAGCAACCAGCTGCGGCGAATCTCTTAATATGTTGAATGTCACATTTGAAACAAAGGTATTTATATCACCTGGATATGAACTAAAACTGCTTTTGCCTGGGCAGCCAAATATATACTTATTGTGTGTGGCTACTGCAGGCATGTTTATACACCTCCCCTTGTCTTCCTTTTGCCTTCATTCCAAATATCCTGTTTTTCAAAACGCTGAAGAAACCTGGCTTTGGCAATATGTTGAAGTTTGATAATATTGCAAAATATTCATCAATCACCTCCTTTTCCATATGCCTTACATACGGTGAAGAACAATTCCTGTATTTTGCCCTCTTTAGGCTATAACTGACACTTCCTATGAAATTTCCTCCTGTTATCTCTTCAAGAGCCTTTTCATCTATGTTTAAGTTCCTGTTATATTCAAAAGCAATAAACTTGCATTTGTTAAGCATGATTTGCTGTTTTTCTTGCAGAAACAAAAGATACCTGTTAAATTCCCTCAGTTCATCCGCATCTGCCCTGACAGCTAATAAATTGTAATCCGATTTTATCAGTGAAATCACCGTGTAGGAATCATAAATGGACCTGTTTACCAGCAATACCACAACATCAAAATATTGATAAGCTTTTTCTATAAGCTTTATAAGGCTGTCGTCACTGTAATACTCATAATCGCTGAGGTTGTAATTCCCCGTAATGGCAAAAAGGTTTTTTACTTCTTTTCTCCGAATGGCACATTTCATAAACACTTCCCGGGTAAGGGTGTTTTTTTCAATTGAGTCCATCAAAATATCAAGGCTTGATTTATTAAAGAGTCCGTCTGTAAACACTTTAAAAGGGTATTTATTAATGTTAAGAATTAAATCTATCTTGGGGGAAAGCAGGTCTAGGTCAATTAATACGACATTCAGATCTGTAAACTTTGCAGCTATGTACGCAAGTTCACACCCGAATTCCGCATTGTCCCACACTGTCAGTACGACTTTCCTGAACCCCGCACAAACCCTGAAGGTGCTGATATCACCGTTTTCTTCTCTTTCTCCGGCGTTGTTCCTGCTGAATTTTCTGCTGCCTTTTCTACTATGGCTTTTCGTTCCGCCATATTCATAATCATTAGCCGTCACGGGGGATTCGCTGTCCATATCAAGCAGCCTTTCTATATCTTTCTTAAGCTCAGCTGCAGATTGATATCTGTCACAAGGATTGTGCATTGTGCATTTGTTTATGATCTTTTCTATTTCAGGTGAAAGGCGAGTATCCGGTGTCTTTTCAGAAGTTGCCTTATCCATAAACTCGCCCGGGCCTTTTCCTGTCAGCAGGTGCCTTAGAGTAACACCAAGACTGTAAATATCCGATGTAACATCCGTCTGGCCGCATCCATACTGTTCCGGGGCTGCATAGCCTACTGTCCCTATGTACGTGGTATCATTCCCGGCTCCCTCTTTATACTCCCTGGCAGTACCGAAATCAATAAGCTTAATCCGTCCATCCGGAGTGAGGATTATGTTGGACGGCTTCATATCCCTGTAAATTATCGGATTCGGCTTGAAGGAATGCAGGTAGGAAAGAACGTCGCACAGCTGGCAGGCCCATTCAAGCACAATTTCCTCCGGGAATTTTCCTGCTTCTGCAAGTTTTTTATCCAGGCTTGTGCCTTCAATATAGTCATAGATAATGTATATGTTATCCGAATCTTCCAATACATCAAACACCCTCGGAAGAGCAGGATGGTTCAATTTCTTAAGTATATCCGGCTCCACAGGAAGGCTTGCTTTCCCACTGGACTTCCTTCCTATTTTCTTTACTGCCCAAAGCGTACCCAACCTGATATTCTCGGCGAGATATACTTCTCCTGTTCCTCCCCGCCCTAAAGATTTTATAATCCTGTATTTTCCGTCAAGCAACTCTTTCGCCTTCATATTCCTTTCTCCGACAAATTATTTTGTTATTGATCCAAGATTGTAATTGTATTGCAATTATAACGGTATATTGATAAAGCATATTATATAAATGTATATTAAATATTAACAATATTTCCAATATGTGTATGTATTATAACATAGTTGTATGTAAAAATCTAGATGTTTTTGTAAAATTTTTCATTTTTTTATTTTTTGCTGAAATAAGACGCACAGCCATCGAAAAAAGCTTGATGAAGCCAGGCTTGATTGAAGCAGGTCGGTTCACATAAATAAATTGTCTCAAATGCCTTTACATTGTTAATAAATAAAAATATAATAATATATAAAAATGTAAGAAATATATAAGATTTACAGTAGTTAAGTATCACAAAGAAACTTGCAAGGTCTTTAATAATCCGCACACATTAGCTGGCCCAGAATACCCCGTATCTACCAAAAACGGAGGTTTGTCAAATGAGAATCGGCGGTATAACTTACGTTTCACGTAAAACCCACAGGCTCAGGACTTTTTTTATTGTTATTATCATCTTGATTGTGGTTGCATTCCTCATAGTATCGGCACTTTCAGCTTATATCGCGTGGAATGTATTACATCCTGAAAAAAAAGACATAAAGCCCTTTTCTTCAAACATCGCTCCTGAATATACTAATATAAGCATACCTGTAGAAGGTAAAGACATAACATTAAGCGGATGGTTTTTCAAGAAACTGGACAGTGACAGGACAGTAATATTAGCGCATGATTATGGAAATAACCGGCTTCAATTTGAAGAGGACACTATAAATATTGTCAAAAAGCTTTTAAATAAGGGTTTTAACGTACTTGCTTTTGACTTCAGGAATTCAGGTAAGTCAGGTGGCTCATTGACTTCCATGGGCGCTCTTGAAAAGGATGATCTTACTGCTGTAATAAATTATACAACAAGAACCCATAATTCCAGGCATATTGTACTTATGGGTTTTGGTATGGGAGCAACTGCGAGTATCCTTGCCGGTGCAAAAGCAGAGAATGTAGATGCGTTAATACTTGACACCCCGTATGTGGATATCGATGATTATGTTAATTATAGGGCGCAAAAATGGAATTTACCTTCAGAAATTTCAGAAATTTTTAGATATACCATACCTCAGGCAGTAAAAATACTTGGAAAAATTAATTCAGATGATGTAAACCCAATAAGGGCATTGAGTGACCTGGCTCCCCGCCCTGTTCTTTTTATTCACGGGGAAAACGATGCTTCAATTCCCGCAAGCAACAGCAGGGAGCTCTATGCGATTTATTTAAAGGAAAACAGCGATAAAACCGAACTGTGGGAAGTTGAAGGAGCAGGTCATCTTGAAAGCTATACCAAAAATCCGGAAGTTTACATGTCGCACGTATTAAATTTCCTGGATAAGGTTTATTCCCAGGATTAAACTGTTATTCTCATCAAATTAAACTATAATTCTCATCATCTCTTCTTATCAATAAAGTATGATGGAGTCATGCCCTGACTTCGCTTGTATGCATTATTAGCCGTTTTGCCCTGGTTTATTTTTTTGATTTCGGCAGCGGTTGCGGCCATCAGTTTTCTAACTGCATCGTTATTCTTTTTTTCTATCTCACTTATTTCCATAATTATTTCCGTTATCTGCCTTACAATATCCTGAAGCTCCTTTGCTCCGGCTATTTTCATTTCTTTTACTTCATCCAGCTTATCGACCTTCAACGTCTTTTTCAGCTGCATGAAGCAAAACCTGAATTCATCGTCCAGTTTGTCTATCCGGTTAATTCTCTCCTGCTTGTTCTGAATCAGCCTCTCCAGATTGCTTATATTTTCCTCGGCTATTGCGGCAGTCTGACTCCTGGTAAGTACAAGCATTTCCTTAAGTAATGCATATTTTTTTTCCGACAATTCAGTCATCTTTTTTATGTATTCTTCCGGCCGCATGTAATCTCCTTTCCTTCTGCCTGCTACCTTTCCTTTTTCTTTTTACCCTATCCTGTTCCTACTTTATTTACCCTATTCTATTTACCTAATTCTATCTTATCTATTTTACCGCAGTCTGCTTTTTATTTGGATGCTTAGCCAACTTCATTGCTTTTGTCCATGTATCCCGTAAATCTTTTGCGAAAGCAAGCAACTCGTCAAGTATATTATTATCCTTTCTTATGTTTGCTTCAATAAGGCGCCTGTACATATAATCGTACACTCTCATGAAGTCTTTGGATATCTCATACTTCATGTCAAGTGTGGACTGAAAGTGAACTACTATATCCTGAGCCCTTTTTAACGCTTCATTTGCCTTTTCATAATTTCTGTCCTTAATAGCTGACTGAGCCTGCATAATAAATTTTACAAGCCCGTTATACAACATCAGCACTAATTCTTCTGGAGTTGAAGTATATATGGTATTTTCCTTGTACTGATTATAGCCGTTATAAATTGCCACAAGCATCCCTCCATGCTCCAATAGCATTTCTCTCTATACTACATCTCACCATATGTCTTTTTCAACTATTGCCTGTCGTTGAAATATTCCTTGCTTATCTGCCCATGCCTAGCTGCATCATCAGCCAATTGCTCTGTGAACTCATTTGAGTCAGAGCTCTTTCCATTGCAACAAATTTTGCATAGTATCTGTTTTCCTTTTCGATCAGAAGCTGAGTCAGCCTTTTAATCTCTTCATCATATCCGGCAATTTCCTTATAAAGGGCGTTTGTAAAATCTGAAGTGTCTCCGGCTATGCCTGCTTTTTCCAGCAAAATACCCTTTCTGCCGTTGGCATCCCTGGTTGTCCTTACATAATCCTTAAGTATGTCCTCCAGTCGGTTAATAATGCCGCATTCATTATACCTTGTCCTCCTGGCATTGCTGTCAAGTTCCGTCGAGTAGCTGATTGATGAGCTTTTTGCAAAAATATTCATGACCAGATCAGGAGTATTCCTTATAGCTTCCCTGAGCTTGTTCTCGTCAATAATAAGTTTGCCCTTTTCATGATAACTGCCGGTGGATATTCCGATGGAATAGAGTCCTCCGCTCACACCGTCAATTGGATCATAAAGGGCCCTTCTCATTGTTGATAACAGTGATTCCAGAATAGGATCATTCCTTAACAACCCGGTCTTTGCCTTTTCCTCCCACTTCTTTATCTCGTCTTCGCTCAATGCTTTTCTTTGTTCCTGTGTGAGTGGCGGAAAATCCCTGTCATACTTTTCCGTTAGTTTTTTATTTATGGTATCCACTATCTCGTTATATTTATTAACAAACTCCTTAATAGCATTAAGAGTTGACTCTACATCCTGTTCAAGGTTAATTGTCACTTCTTCTCCATTAGCGGACACACCCAGCAGGTTATAAGTTACTCCGTCTATTGTAAAGGTGTTGGTACGCCTGGTCGCAACAATACCGTCCAGTTCAAATACCGCATCGGTACCGGGTTCAACCGTCTCCAACCTGATATTTTTAAAGAAATTGCTGCCGTTATCATCCAGAGTAATGGTTCCGGCTCCTGTACTCTTTGCTGTCAACGTAAATGTGTCGGTAAAGGTACTGTAACTTAAAGTGACGCCGGCATTGCTACTGTTAATCTTTTGAATGACCATTGCAAGAGTGTCGGTCTCGCTGATTTCTATGTCGACATTGTTTATTGTCAGTTTCAATTTCCCATTGGCATCAAACTTTATTCCGTCAACGGATGGATCCCAGTCCGGCTCCATACGAATTTTACCGCTTATTTTGCTCATGGTATCGGACATGCTTAATTTATTGCTGTCGCCGGATGAAAAGCCCAAATATCCTACAACCTCGGTATTCTTTTGCGAGTTTTTCAATGTAACGGATTCAATACCCTCTCCGGCCGTGAATGAAAGCTTTCCTTCAGCACCGCTTACCTGTACCTTCCCTTCTCCAAACTGTAAATCAATCATATTCTGTAAATCCGCAGCCAGCGCTTCACTGTTCTCATATACCTTGTCTTCAGCCCACCTTATTTCTTTGGTTACTGTTTGTTTTGTCGTCTCTCCGTCTCCTGCATCAACCGTCTCTTCAACAGTAATCAAAAATCTCTGCCCGCTCTTTATCTCTATCGGGAAAGTCAGTTCTTTTCCTTCGCCTTTTTTATTTACACCAAGTACATTCAAAAAGTTGTCACTTACTATCTGTGAAGATATTGTAACAACGTCTGAAGCGTTTGGAGTAACAAACTCAATGGACGAACCTTTTAAGACGACGTCAAGCCCGGTAAATACTCCGTTAACCTCAATACCCCCAAATGCCTCTCTTACCTGCTGCCTTAACAAGCCATCGTCAACACCGTTTCCGAGCAAATCTGCGATGCTGTTGTAAGTTCCGTTTTTCAGCGTTATTACTTTACTTACTCCGTTATAAGTCAGCATAAAAGAATTATTATAGTCATCAATAATTATAGTGCCTGTAGCATCTCCGACAAGAGACTTTGTAACCATTGACGTGCTTGTCCCTTTAGCAGCAGATGCAAGCTGTGTAACCTTAATGGTATGGGTGTAAGCGGTTATTCCTGCTCCTCCGCTAGCCGTTACTATTTGCGGATGAGACGATGTTGCAGTATATTTTTGATATATGGAAGCAGATCTCATGTCCTTCGAGGGTTTGAGTATATCAAAAAACTCATTTCTGAAACCAATGAGCATATTTGTAATAGCCCTGTAATCATCACGTATCCACTCAGCAAGCTGCTTTTTCTGATACAGCCTGTCAAGCGGCAACCTTTCAACTCTCATCAGGCTTTCAACAATAGTATCCGTATCAAGCCCTGAAGCAAGACCGCTTAATCGAATATTAGTATATAGTGACGATGACGAAGTACCGTATATATACACCTCTTCACCTTCTTTCATCAACTAAAATGCCAGCCATTTCCCATATTTTTGCAACCATATCCAGTATTTTCTCTGGCGGTATTTCTCGTATTACCTCATTTGTTTCTGAGTCTATAACCTTAACCATTATTTGCTTTGTCTTTTCGTGTATTGAGAACTCAAATCTTCTGTATACACCTTCAAATGCCTTGTTAGCCTTTTCTATAGCTTCAATAACCGTTTTTTCCGACAAGGGCAACTCTCTTCTTTCAGAATCAGGATACTGTGCAGTCCTTTTAAAATTAAGCTGTGGTCCTACATTATTTTCAGCAGAAATCCTTTCGCCAGCCTGCATTCTGTCATACCCTATGTTTGGAGCATCCGTGCTACCAATTCTCATATAAATCTCCTCCGTACTTAGATTTGTAAAAACATCCGTGTTTTTTATATT
>JAMOAC010000412.1 GCA_023621975.1 Bacillota bacterium
TGAGAAATAAAGACTGAGGGGTGTTGATTAATGAGAAAAATCAGTTTAAATGGAATCTGGCAGTTAACATGCATGGAACCCCAGGAGGGGCCACCGGAAAGTATTATCAAACCGTGTTTAGATGATGGTGAATGGTTGGATATATGTGTACCAGGCGATGTCAATGACACACTACTGAAATATGGTAAAATTCCAAATCCTCATTATGATACCAATGCTCGGGAATGTTATTGGATAACATCAAAAGAGTGGTGGTATGCTCTTAAATTTGATGCAATAGGGATAGCAGGCAGAACAGTGGAATTATGCATGTTAAATGTTGATGGTAACACTGATATATGGATGAATGATGTCTACCTGGGTGAAACAAAAAATGCGTTCCGGCTTTTTAGATTTAATATCAAAAAATATCTAAAGGAAAATGATAATGTTTTATTGATTAGATTTAAATCTATAGATCAGCTTCTGGGAGGGCCACGAATTCACGAACTGGCAGGCTGGAAGGGGAGAAGGGCTTTCTTAAGAAAACCCCAGTTTTCATTTGGATGGGATTGGGCTCTTCCACTGCCATCTATTGGACTTGCAGGAGATGTATGGCTTGAAATAGATTATGAATACAGATTTACAGATATATCAGTACAGCCATTTGTTTCAGGAAGAGTTGATTTTTCTTTTGAAGTAACTGATGCTGCAAAGCAAAAAGGATATGAGATCACGGTTAGGTTGTGGGGATATGAAAATGATATACGAAAAGTTATCAATCGAAATACATACAAATCATATATCAGCCTTCAGATTGAAGATCCGAAACTTTGGTTTCCTAACGGATACGGTGAACAACACTTGTACAATTATCGTGTTGAGCTGGCTGTAGACGGGCGTGTCGAAGACTTTTACGAAGGCAGAGTAGGCTTGCGTGAATCTCAAATCCTTGAAGAGCCTTTTACTGAAGATGCGGGTCCTGGATACTCATTTTGGATTAAAATTAATAATATTCCCATATTTTGTAAAGGTGCCAATTGGATACCTTTGGAATTATGGCCTGGGACTGTAAAGCCCGAGCAATACGAATTTTACCTGAGAAAAGCCAAAGAAGCAAATTTTAATATGCTGCGCGTATGGGGAGGCGGCATATATGAATCTCAACTTTTTTATGACCTATGTGATGAACTTGGAATTATGGTATGGCAGGATTTTATGTTTGCCAGCACCGGTTATCCGGTTGATAAATTAAGAGATGAAATCATTGCAGAGGCTGATTTTCAAATAAGAAGACTGCGAAATCATTCTTGTATAGTTTTGTGGTGTGGATGCAATGAAGATGTTTATTCCTGGACTTATAGCCCATCTTACTATAATCAGAGTCATGCGATATCTAAACAGACTCAAACAAAACAGCAGGATACTGGAGTTTATTCCGAAGAAGAGGAAGCATGGAAGGTAAACAGGCAAAAGGATGATCCTCAGATATATACCATGATCCTAAGAGGGATGGTAAGCAAGCTTGGTCTTGGAGTGCCATATGTAGAGTCCAGTCCGCAATCAAGAGATGATTCCGGTAATATGCCTAATTCCGGTAATAGCCATATTTCCTGCTGGAAGTATGCATTATTTGAAAGCAATGGTAAATATGAAACCTTCCGTAAGCATTTTGAAAAGGTGTGTTCTTTCGACTCGGAGTTTTGTATCCAGGGACCTTGCAGCGTAAAAACTCTTAAAAGCTTCATGAAACCTGAAAATCACTGGCCACCTAATGATGCATGGATTTATCATATTCAAAGAGGTCATGCAAACCTCCCCCACTACGAGCAGACCATGCGTATTGCAGGTGCCATATTTGGTGAAATTGATACTCTTGAAAAGTATGTAAAGTATGGTCAGGCTACACATGCTGAAATGATGAGGTCAGAATTTGAGAGCGCTCGCAGGGACTACCCTAATAATGGAGGGACTATGGTGTGGATGTATAATGATTGCTGGCCCACTGCAAACTGGTCAATAATTGATTATTACCGGAATCCTAAACCCGCATATTATGCTGCCAAACGCGCTTGTGCACCATGGCTGCCTATCATATTTGAAAGAAGAGGAAATGTGGAATTTTTATTCAGCAATCATACTCTAGAGGATGTAGAGGTTGAATTTATTTACGGCCAGGAATCATTGCAAGGTAGAAAGATCTGGTCACATAGTTGCAAACATGAAATAAAGGCCGGTAGAGTATTAATATTTGACCGCTATCAAAGAAGTAACTTAAATATCGCAAGAGGAGATTTTCTTTTTATTGACGCTACGGTGAATGGACAAAAACTACCAAGAGTGATTTATTTTACAGACGGATGGAAAGACATTGAATGGCCTGAACC
>JAMOAC010000263.1 GCA_023621975.1 Bacillota bacterium
CTTATTTTTGTTCTTTCCCATAAAATAGGCAACTTTATCTCTGTAATAAAAACAAATATAGAGATATTGAAAATAAAACCAGACCAAACAATTTTTGATAGACTTCGCAGTCAGTGTAATCTTTTAAACGACGAGATAAAAAAGACAATGGATACAATAAAAAAACTGCCTTTTCTTTCAAAAAACAGAGAAAAGGTCAATGTGAAACAGATGTTATTAAATACTGTT
The DNA here is from genome assembly GCA_023621975.1 of Bacillota bacterium. Next base: position 229 of record JAMOAC010000263.1, read on the forward strand.
TCAAAGTTTTATACAGAACAAACAGTCAGAATAACTGCAAGAGATGTTTTTTTAGAAACAAACCCTGAAACTTTTGAAACAATAATTTTTTTACTGCTTGACAACAGCTTTAAATATGCAGACAATAAGGTTCATGTCAAGATCTTTAATAACGCCATTGCAATAAGGAATGACATCTCAGATGTCAGTAAAGGTGCTGGTGTTGGTCTTCAAATAGTGGATTTTTTATCAAAAAAAATTGGGTTGAATTTCAAATATCGTGCAAAGACTGACCATTTCCTCGTTCTGATAGACTTCCAAAAGAGATAATAGCGTTTTATTGCAAGTTGTTTTTATAAATCAATCTTTCGCTCACAGAATTCTCACGATTTTTTGAATTGTGATTGAGTAGAATATAAAACATGAAAGAAGCTTTAATATTAATTGCTGTTATCTTTCTTCCAGCTATGCTTCTGGCTGTTGATGAACTGTATCTTACAGGTACTGTAATTAACTATGAGCCTGATACAGGCAAAATAAGAATTGATGTAATTAGCAGTTCATGTCAAGGAGTAAGAGAATTTATAACGCAAAAAGGTTTACCAAAACAATTACTTATTAATAAAACAGTTGATTTTGCAATTGATTCAAATCACTGCGATAATTTTAAGACTCACAGCATAACAACGCCTCTTTTAGATTTAAATTGAGGTTATTATGAAGAAACTCGTATATTTAATTATATTGTTTATTGTTTCATTTTTGATAAAAGAAACGCCTTCTATAGGATCAACCGTGATGTCTGATTACTGTTATGTACCTCCTTCAATTGGTCAGATCGCTGCGCCAAATGTATTATTTGTAATAGATGTAAGTGGTTCAATGTCATGGTGTGCTTATAATCCTAAGGGTGATAGGACAGATTGCTGTAATTCAAAGTCTGGATGTGGATGGACATACAAAGGGACAGAAGAAGGATACTTTGAACCTGATAAGATTTATAAATATAATTCAACACAAGGATACTGGGAAGTAACTACTGGAAGTGTTACATCTTGTCCTGAAAGAGCAAGTAGTATAGATACAAAAAAGCAATACGAGGGTGCATGTCTTAATTTTCATTATATGAGAAGAGTTGATCTTGTTAGATGGGCAATAACAGGAGGAAGATTAACTTCATGTAATAATAGGGATCCCAAAAAATGTGATCCAGAGCTTTACGGACAACCAAACGCTAATTTAGATTGTGATGGCGATGGTTGTACTCTTGTCTCAGAATCAGGAGAAATAGTACGAGTTCCATGGAATAGAATTAATGATAGTTTAGCCATGCAATTTAAAAAATTAAGTCTGCAACCAAGACTTGGTGTAATGTTTTTTAGTGATACGGAAGTTACAAATAATAAAGTTTATATTGGTGATTTTACTGCAAGTTCCAATTTTGATGGAGTTAATCCATATAAAAATTTAATTTCAACAATAAATGATGAATCTCCCGAAGGTGGAACGCCAACTGCTCCAGCGTTATGGGATGCTTATAACTATTTTGCTCAAAACACGCCTAAATATAATGGCTTTACCCCTCAACAGGGCAATGGAGATCAATGGAAAAATCCAATGTATCAGTGTTTTGACGAAAATCAAGACGGAGTCTGTAGTGGTAGTGAATTTAAATCTGTTCCATGTGCAAAAAATTTTGTAATCCTTCTTACAGATGGACAGTGGAATTATGGTGGTGGAAGATCCACTTGTACAATAGATACTGGATACGAGTCTAACTCAGCAGATCCTGTTGTGCCAGCGTACTGGCTTCATAAAAAAGGATTCACAAACTCTAAAACAAAGGTCGATTCTTATGTTGAAGCTGTCTATGGAATAGGATTATGGCTCGGAGGTTCTGGAGAAAAATCGCTTAAAAATGTTGCAATGTATGGATCATTTAATAGAAGCAAAAATTGGCCTGATAACTTAAATGGCTATCCAACTGAAGAGTGCGATCATATAGATGATTGTTGTTCTAGTCCAAATTGTGGTAAAGGCAGTTCGTGTACTGAGCTTCCTGCTTCATCGATGGACTGGGATAAAGACAATGATGGAAAACCTGATACTTTCTATTCCGCCTCAGATGCGTCTGAAATAAAAGATGCTATAAGAA
>JAMOAC010000325.1 GCA_023621975.1 Bacillota bacterium
CCTCTACTTTATTTGTTTTGTTTTGTTTCCCTAATAAAGTAGAAATCATATCGTGGTTACTTTTGTCAATTAGCCTCCACGAAATTTACACCACTACTTGAGACTATAACAAAAGTGAAGAAACGACCCCGAACAGATGTCCCGAACAGATCAGAAATTTTCATGTAAAATAAACTTGACATTTTGGTACTATTTGCTATAATAACAAATGTAAAGTAAACTTTACATTTCAAAGAGAGGGAATAAATGTGAAGAATCGACTGGAAGAAATACGCAAGCAAAGAGGATTGAAGCAGGAGGAACTCGCTGCGGCATTGCAGGTATCCAGGCAAACGATATGTTCACTGGAAAACGGGCGATATAATCCGTCTATCATTCTCGCTTTTAAAATTGCCAGATTTTTTGGGATGAGTATTGAAGATATATTTATTTATGAGGAGGAAGAAAAAAATGAAAAGTGAAGGTATAGCAAAAAATATTGTGTTTTCCGCCTTAGGAATTGTAATTCTGATTAGTGGGCTTGTGTTAGTAATATTATTTCCTTGCGCCCGGGACATTTTGAGTACCCTGCCATATGTCTGCATTGGGATTGGCGCAGGTATTTTTGGGGGAATCTTGGTACCTTGATAAAGAAACTTATACTAAGAAAAAATCCCAATGCTGCCAGGGAAATTGAAATGAAAGATGAACGTAACATAGCTATCAGCAACAAAGCAAAAGCAAAAGCTTATGACCTGATGCAAATAGTATTTGGCTTGTTAATTATTGTTTTTGCATTAATGCGGGTTGACATGTATGTGGTATTGGTGTTTATCGCTGCCTACTTGTTCATTATTTTCTCTATGGTTTACTACTTCAATAAATATTGCAGTGAAATGTAGCTGTAACTTTTTGCTGATATCTTTCTGTAATATATATTTTGTCAAATGGACCGCACAGGCGGTCTATTTAATTTAAATGCTTATTTATTAACTTATTATTAATATAAAGTGAATTTATGGCTACAATTAGAAATGATCGTGATAAAATTTATTTCAGGAAATAAAGAAAGGGAATTGCCCATGAAATCCTTGATTATTTACTGTTCTGTATATAGAAAAAATACTGAGAAGATTGCAAGGCTTTTTGCGGAAAAATGTGACTGTGAGCCCATAAACATAAGAAATATTGGCGAGATCAGTGTAAAAGACTATGACTTTATTGGATTTGGATCAGGGGTATATGGAGAAAATTTATCACCGGAATTGTTTCGGCTGGTTGAAAGTTTGGACTTAAAAGATAAAAATGTTTTTGTATTTTCCACCAGCGGAGCCGGGTTGAAATTTTACAATAATAAGTTAATCAGGTTGTTAAAATCAAAGGGAGCAATAATCAGAGGCAGCTTTGCCTGCAAGGGCAGCTTTAATGCAAGCGAGTTTACCAATAAAAAGATTTTTAATGTTTTTGGAAAGTTATCACAGGGACATCCAAATGATAAAGACTTCAAAAATGCAGAAAAGTTTATAAAAAGCATATTATAGCTGTTTATGCAGCATGAAGCCCCTTGGTTGCTCAGGGCAGGAATTCAAACTTTCCCAAATTGCGTTTTCAATGCTTTGAGGAAGTGTAAAGTGGAAAAATGTCCTCAAATCCATGAAAAAATGAAAAATGAAGAAACGTCCCATCTCAAACAAAAGTGGAGAAACGTCCCCGCCTGAAGTGCAAAAAAGAGAGAAATGTCTCCCCAAAAAGTGGAAGAGGATAGGTGAAAACATTTTAAAAATGTATTAATATTAAAAATATATTAATTTTTATTTAATAAATCGATAAGAAAGTCAGAATACCTTTGAGAGGAGACAGGCTTATGACGCAGTCGAGGTCATTTGGGCTGGATGTAATAAGGTCTTTTGCCATACTGTTTGTATTGTGCACCCATTTTTTTCTCAAAACCGAATTTTATAAGGCACCGTTTGCAGGTGGCAGCATGTTGTTGCAATCTTTCCTAAGATGGATGTTCATAATATGCGTGCCTTTATTTTTAATGTTGACAGGTTATTTGCAGGCGAAAAAGGAAGCAAGTTTAAACTATTATAAAAAATTAACTTCAATACTGGGCATTTACCTGTTATATTCGCTATTGGCCATTTTGGTGCGTGTATTATATTTTAAAGAGCAGAAATCGTTTATTGAATGGCTGTCGGATATAATTGCATTCAGAGCTAACGGATATTCCTGGTATATTAATATGTACATAGGCTTATACCTGCTTATACCGTTTCTGAACACAGTATTTAACAACCTGAAAAATCAAAAAGAGCATAGAAAATTATTGATTACCATGATTATTATTACAGCTCTTCCCGGGTTTTTTAACAGCATACC
>JAMOAC010000116.1 GCA_023621975.1 Bacillota bacterium
AGACAGGCGCTGTAGGCAATTCTACCGAAGTGTTCAGCGAAGATCAGGAAACCTTCTCCGATGACCAGGAGACTTTCTCTGATGATCAGGAGACTTTTTCAGAAGATGATGACCTGGAAACATTCATGGAAGATGAAGATCTCTTCACTGATGACCTGGAGACTTATTCGGACGAATGGCTTGAGGATGAATTTTTGGAATAATGTATTGATATAATGAATCATTTACAGCATGGCAAATGCATTATGGATATAACATGGCAAGATGATGCCAACTATAATACGTGGCAGGACAATGCATATATAATAATACGGCAAGACAATGCATAAAGCAGCCGAAGTATCGACTGCTTTATTTTTTCTAATGGCTGCAGCAACCACCGCATATATTTGCATTAGGGCAGGCCGGAGCCTCGTTTTTTCTTGAGTGAATAATGTTTACGTTACTAAAGATGGCTTCAAGTTCATTACTTCCGCACTCGGGGCATTTTATCAGCTTTTGTTCGCGCTCGCTCATCTTTGCCATTATGTTGAACTCATTTTTACATTTTGTGCAACGCAGGTCATAGAACGGCATATTGAAATTACCCTCCTAAAAAATAATTAATTTTATTGCCTTTTGAAGCCTTCACTATATTTATATTACTTTGTTTTGCCCGTATTGGCAACCTCGTTAATAACAGCTTGAAGTTACTGTACTTAAATAGTAAAATGAAAAATATATTAAATTTAGATTATTAAAAACTTGTGTGGGGAGTAAATTTTTATGATTGAAAAGAAGCATGTAGCCGTTATTTTTGGCGGTAGATCTTCAGAACACGAAGTATCGAGGGTTTCTGCCCAGTCAATTATTCAAAACATTGACAGAAGCAAGTACGATGTAACCATGATTGGAATAACCCGCGAAGGAAGATGGCTTGTCTATGACGGTCCCGTTGAAAAACTGTCTACGGGAGAGTGGCAGGCTATAGCAGAACAGCAGGCAGGTTCGGGAAATACCCAGCCGGCGGCAGAGGAAGGAATGGGCATCCTGGGAAGTATTCTGAAAGCTGCCGGAGCAGGGCAAGGCTTAAGGAAAATTGATGTGGTATTTCCGGTTCTGCATGGATGTAACGGTGAAGACGGTACTATACAAGGGCTTTTGGAGCTTGCGGAAATACCGTATGTAGGATGCGGTGTTTTAGCTTCTGCTTTGGGGATGGATAAGGCATATGCCAAAATCATTTTCGAGAAAGAAGGCATTCCCCAGGGTAAATATCTAGTGTTCAACAGAAAGCAATTGAAAATAAATCCGGAATTAATAATAGAACAGGTTGAAGACTTGCTTTCATACCCGTGTTTTGTAAAGCCATCCAATGCAGGCTCTTCAGTAGGGGTTTCAAAAGCGGGCAGCAGGCAGGAGCTTGTTGAGGCTCTGAACCTTGCTGCAAGGTATGACCGAAGAATACTTGTAGAGGAGTTTATAGACGGCAGGGAAGTGGAATGCGCGGTACTTGGAAATGATGAACCTATAGCTTCCACTGTCGGTGAAATAATTGCGGGCAGCGAATTTTACGACTATCACGATAAATATGTAAACAATAAATCAAGAATTGAAATACCGGCCAATTTGCCGGAAGAAACGATAAACCAGATAAGGGATTATGCTGTAAGGGCATATAAATCTCTTGACTGTGCAGGTCTTTCAAGGGTTGACTTTTTTGTTCACAGGAAAACCGGTAAGATTTATATAAATGAGATAAACACTCTGCCCGGCTTTACAAGCATAAGCATGTATCCCAAGCTGTGGGAAAAATCAGGAATTCCATACAGTGAACTGATCAGCCGCCTTATAGAGCTGGCGCTGGAGAGATTCGAAGATACCAGGAGAGATTACAGCATATAGCAATAGGAGCAATCGGAGGGAATCTAATGGATAACAGGCCTATAGGAATATTTGATTCAGGTCTGGGAGGCCTTACGGTACTAAAGGAAATTGTTGAAATGATGCCGAAGGAAAGCATAGTTTATTTCGGTGACAGCGGAAGGACCCCATACGGAACCAAATCAAAGGAAACAGTTACAAAGTATACTTTTCAGAATGTCAGGTTTCTTTTAAGCCAGGACATTAAAATGCTGGTTATCGCATGCAATACTGCAAGCGCATACAGTTATGAAGCGGTTAAGAGCAATTTTGATATTCCTATTGTTGAAGTTGTTGAGCCGGGAGCGATAACCGTTGCAAGGGAAACCAGAAATAAAAAGGTGGGCGTGATAGGAACACCCGCTACAATAAACAGCAGAGCATATGAGAAGGCTATTAAAAAAATTGACAGTTCTATTGAAATAATCTCGAAGGCATGTCCCCTTTTTGTCCAGCTTGTTGAAGAGGGATGGTGGGAAAATGACATCGCTTACCGGATTGCGGAAGAATATCTTTCTTCCCTGAAGGATAAGGGAATTGATACGCTCATATTGGGATGTACCCATTATCCCCTTTTGCAAAATACCATATCCAAAGTGATGGGTAAGGACGTAAAGCTCGTAAGTTCTGCCCATGAGGCAGCAAAGGCCGTCCTGAAGGTTATTAAGGAAAAGGATATGGAGCGGGACAAAAGGTTAAACCCGGTATACAGATACTATACAAGTGACAGTGTAGAAAAATTTGCTGAACTGGGAGGTATAATACTGGGCAAGGAAATAGAAACGGTCGAAAAAATAGATATAGAGAAATACTAGATGACGGTTGAAAACGGGGACAGGAGGAATATTCGTATGAAAAAGGATGTTATTATTTCCATTAGAGGAAGGCAGACACATGTCGATTCGGATATAAGCAAACTTGAATTTGTAACTGAAGGCAAGTATTATAAAAAAGGAAACACCTATTACGTGATGTATAAGGAAAGCGAAGTAACCGGTATGGAGGGGACAACCACCACATTAAAAATTGAAGATGATGAAGTTACACTCATGAGGTTCGGAGCGGTGAATTCCCAGCTGGTTTTCAAGAAAGGCCAGAAGCACGTTTCATATTATGATACTGAGTACGGAGCTTTTACGGTGAGTGTTACCGCGCATCATCTGAATGTCAATGTTGACGATACCGGGGGAGAAATAGAGGTTGATTATGAGATTGAAATAGATAATAATAAATCTGGATATAATGATTTTTGTATGCTAATAAGAGAGGCAGGATGTTCTAATGATAAATATTGTTGAGGATATTAGACAGAGCATTAAAGACGTTGTAAAGAAATCCATTGTAAAAAGCATCGAAGAAGGCAGCCTTCCCGAGATGGAGGTGACCGGGATTACCATTGAGACACCGAGGGAAAAGCAGCATGGGGAGTTTTCAACAAATATTGCAATGCAGCTTACGAGGATTGCAAGAAAAGCTCCCAGGCAGATTGCCGAGACGATAATAAACAATATAAATACGGAAGGTACTTATATAGAAAAGATTGAATGTGCAGGGCCCGGCTTTATCAATTTTTATCTGAAGAAAGACTGGCTTTATGATTCCCTTAAGATAATACAGTCTGAAAGGGAGGATTACGGGAAAATCAATATCGGCAAAGGCCAAAAAGTTATGGTGGAGTTCGTCAGCGCAAACCCCACAGGGCCGCTCCATATGGGCAATGCGAGAGGAGGAGCGCTTGGCGACTGCATTGCAAGTGTTTTGGAAGCAGCAGGATATGACGTCACCAGGGAATTTTACATTAATGATGCCGGAAACCAGATAGAGAAATTCGGCATATCACTTGAAGCAAGGTACATACAGCTTTTAAAGGGCGAAGATGCGGTGGAATTCCCTGAAGACGGCTATCATGGTGAAGATATAATAGAACACATGAAGGAATATATAAACCTGTACGGAGACAGCCTTCTTAACGCGGAGCCTTCCGAGAGGCGTAAGGCGCTTGTGGAATTTGCCCTTCCGAGGAATTTGCAGAGAATAAGGGAAAGCCTGGAACAGTATGGAATCAAGTTTGATGTGTGGTTTTCCGAACAATCGCTCTATGACAGCGGTGAATTATGGGATACCATTAACTATCTGAAGGAAAAAGGCTGGACCTATGAAAAGGATAATGCCCTGTGGTTCAAAGCTTCCGAGCTGGGTGCGGACAAGGATGAGGTTATAGTACGCAGCAATGGATTCCCTACATACTTTGCTTCGGATATAGCCTACCACAGGAATAAATTTCTTAAGCGCAATTTTGACAGGGTTATTGACCTGCTTGGCGCAGACCATCACGGACATGTTGCCAGAATGAAAGCGGGCGTAGCCGCTGTGGGTGTTGATCCTTCCAAGCTTGAGATTATTATATTCCAGCTGGTACGGCTTTACAGGAATGGCGAAATAGCCCGTATGTCCAAAAGAACCGGCAAATCCATAACCCTTACCGATTTGCTGGAAGAGGTGGGCAAAGATGCAGCGAGGTTTTTCTTTAATATGAAGGCATCGGGCAGCCATCTGGACTTTGATCTCGACCTGGCTGTAAAGCAGTCAAACGAAAACCCTGTTTACTATGTCCAGTATGCGCACGCAAGAATTTGCAGCATGCTGAGGCTGCTGGAAAGTGAAGGCGTCAGGCTGCCGAGGGTGGAAGATGTTGATCTTACACTGCTAAAGGCGCCTGAAGAGATTGAACTTATAAAGAAGCTGGCAGAGTTTCCTGATGAAATCAGGATTTGTGCCCAGACCCTTGAGCCAAGCAGGCTGACCCACTACGTGCTGGACGTTGCATCCCTTTTCCACAGCTTCTACAATGCCTGCAGGGTAAAGGGCGAAGAGGAAAAGCTGATGAAAGCAAGGTTAATTCTGGTAGACAGCACAAAGATAGTTATCAGGAATGTGCTTAATATATTAAGCATATCAGCGCCGGAAAGGATGTGAAAATTGCAATGAAAATAAAATGGTTGGGTCATTCGTGTTTTCTCGTAACTTCATCTGGAGGAGTGAAAATCATTACGGACCCGTTCGATGACCAGGTGGGCTATGAAGTTCCTTCGGAAGAGGCAGACATTGTCACCACCAGTCACGACCATTTTGACCACAACAACACCAGGGCTGTAAAAGGTAAGTTTGTGCACATCAAGGAACCGGGCACTTACTCGGAGAAAGGCATAAACATAAAGGGCGTTGCTACTTTCCATGATGAAGTCGGTGGCAGGAAAAGAGGCAGGAATGTTATATTCAAGTTCAATGTAGACGGAATTGAAGTATGCCACTGCGGTGACCTCGGACACGTTCCGACACCCGGACAGGTGGAGGAAATCGGGAAGGTTGACGTACTGCTTATTCCTGTCGGAGGCACCTATACCGTTGACGCGCAAAAAGCTTTTGAGACGGCAAAGTTGATTAAGCCTGCGGTAATCATACCAATGCACTTTAAGACCGACGATACCGACTTCCCTATTGACGGGGTGGACAAGTTTACCGCAGTTGCGGGCAGCGGGGAAAGAGCCGGCAAGCAGGAGGCAGAGATTACAAAAGAAAATATAGGAAACATGCCGCATGTTTTGATATTGGAGTATAAATAATGTGCCAGAGGGACGGTTCTCCTGGTCACTGTGACAGTGACCAGGAGAACCGTCCCTCTGGTATCGGTATCAGCATTTTTGAGTTAAAAAAATTAAGTAAAATAGCCGATAAATTAATAGCGGCTATTTTTTTATTCTTTTTTATGTGTAGGGTTTTTCTTATATAGTGTCGAAATACGCATGTGTCAGTAATGCGGAAAAAAGAATGGCTTTACTCGAAATCCTGGGGAGAGATGATGGAAATATGCTAAATAAAGTATTTGAGTTCAACATAAAAAAAGTAAAGAACAATAAAACAGCATTTTCAAGGACAGCAAGCAAAATAGCAGCTATTGTAACCGGTATAGCAATCACATTTTCCGGATTGGCAGTACCTGCGTTTGCTGCCGAGGTGCCTGACAGGGTTTACACCGGTATCGAAAATGCAACAGCTGTATTAAATAACATAGATTATTCAGATGTAAAGAATTCCAATACATGGGCAAAAGAGGCCATTTACGAAACAGGGGCGCTGGGATTGTTTAAAGGCTATGGAAACAGGCAGTTTGGACTGAATAGGACCCTGACGAAAGAAGAAGCGCTTGCACTGGCATACAGGGTGGCAGGCAGGGAGGCCGAGGCGCAGAAAGCCGCAGAAGAACTTGACAGTCAGCGGCAAAGGGAAGACAGGAAGAAGAATCCTCTCAGCATGTGGGCTGACGGATATCTTGCGCTTGCTGCCGATGACGGCCTGATATCCGAGGAAGACCTGGACGATGCCATGAACCCGAACCAGGCGAATTTGGGCCCGGGAGCATTCAGAAGGACCGCTCCTGCCCAAAGACAGGAATTAGCTTACTGGTTTGCCAAAACCCTTGAGCTTGAGCCGGAGTACAGCCAGGAAAGGATTTTTAACAGCTATATGGATTGGCAGGATGCTGACCCGGTAAAAATTCCATACATTGAATCAATTTTACGGAACGGTATCATGAACGGTGATGACAAGGGATATTTCAGGCCTGTTGATGCTGTTACAAGGGAACAGGCCGCACAGGTTATCAAAAATGCGAAAAATATAATTCTGCCGTTATTCGGCTATGAAAAGAATCTTGGAGTTATTGAAGATATCAAAATATCCAAAAAATATTTGTCGGACGAACCGGTAGTGGTAAAATCCCTGGAAGTAAGGAACAACAGCGGAAAGCTTCACAGGATAGACGTAGAGTATGCGGACAGAAGTGACGATCCCGGAAGGAATGAGCAGAGCGGTGATGTGCACAACATAGGGGAAAAGGAACTGGTGGTTTATAAAAACGGTGTAATGGGAAAAAGCAACTTGCTTGAAAAGGGAGACAGGATAGAATACATTACCGGAGCGGACAATACGGTAAAATACGTAAAGGTGCTGTCAAACAAAAAAGATTTGAAGTATATTGCAGCCTGCATAAATGATATAGACCCTGATAACCTTGTCATGGAAGTAACCGAGTATTTCAGCGTGGATTATCCAGATTTGAGTGAGGCGGGAAACAGTATCCGCTTCAATGATGAAGGCATAAGGCTCGAAGGAGCATACAAGTACAGCAGTGGAATATCCGTTACGATTAACGGAAAAAGAGCGGGAATGGATAAGGTGCTTCCGGGCATGAACGTACTGCTTACAATAAATGCCAACGGAACGATTATAGCACTGCAAAATATAAATATAGGGATTAGTGACGAAGAAACAAGGGTTGTTAGTGGCATAGTGGAGGAAAATAACCCGAATCTGGGCTATATAACATTATACAGTGAGGACGGGGCAGGAACCAGGCCGGGCCCTGAGCAGAGCCGCCTGCTTCGCACTTATAACTACTTTAATACTAACAGCCTGGAAGTATACCGCAACCATGAGAAGGCGAGCATAGATGAAGTAGAAGCCGGCGACACGGTATTTCTCAAGCTCGACGAGAATTCCAACGTTATTTCAGTAAGTGCCATGCCCAATTATACGGTGAAATACGCGCTGGTAATATCCAAAAGGCCTGCAGCACTGGTTTTGCAATATGATGACGGTACACAGCAGGTAATTGACGTGGATGAAAATGTCCTTGTGGTGAGAGACAAGAAGCTGACCAATTACGGAAGTCTCAAAGACGGTGACAGGGTAAAGGTGCTTATTCATGAAACGCCAAATTTTACAAGAATCAAGCAGATTACCGTTGAAAAGGCAGACCGCTATATTTCCGGTATATATAAAGGAAGGGTTTCTCACATCGACAATGCTACCGATACCCTGGTGATGATTAATATCGAAGTTTTTGAAAGAGGCCGTTGGATAAGAACGGACCACAAGGGAGCTGTCAGCATAAAGCTTGCCGAAAGGTATAATATCTACTTTAATGATAAAGAAATAAAGTCGGATGTCATCAACAGATACATGAACGGAGCCCAGGCATATGTTGCCGTCGAAAAAGGCTATGGTGGCGAGGAAAGGGCAGTTGTCATATCATTTAGAAACGAAGATGACAAGGAAGTAATTTACGATGATATAATTACCGGCGCTGAATACGGAAAAGGCCGTGTCAACCTCGGCATAAACTACAATACCATAACCCTGGGACAGGGAAGTATTATTGTCAAAGACGGAAGGCTTGTGACACCAAACAGTATTTTAAACAATGACGCTGTCTATATTGTTGCAAACAGGGATAACGCCAGTGGCGACTTCGTGGCAGGAGTCGTGGAAGTGAAGGAGAGTACAGGTGCCGGAACTGTTGCAATATACAGGGGAAGGATAATGAGTATTGAAGAAAATGTCGGGTTTACCGTTGAGTCCTTCTCACAGCTGAAAGGGCTTATCTGGGAGTATTGGAATACACCCAAGACCTTTAACATTACCTATGATACAAGAATTCTCGGGGACGACGGGTTAATAAGCCACAGGGATTTTGTTCCCTACGGTGAAGGAAGCTTCATCGGAAGCGTTGTATACATTGTTGCCGACGGTATAGACGCCATAACGGTCAGCACGGCTCCGTACGGTATTTACACTGCAATGGGGGACTTGTATGAAATAAACGGCGCTGTTACAGGAGAGGAAGGAACGGTAATTGAGCAGCCGAATGAACTTAAGCTTCGCAATGCCTTTATATTTGATACATCCCAGTATTTATGGACAAGCATCAATGATATGACCGTAAACCTGCTCAATAACACAATTATTCTGAAGAACGATAAAATTATTAAGCCTTCCGAACTGAAGAAAGGTGACCGGTTGAGGATTATCAAGGGCGAAAGCAATGAAACAGGAGACGCCTATATTATAATAGTAGAAAACTGAATAATGGCAGAAGCTTGAATAGAAGCTGAAGCTTGAACAGTTGCAGAAGCTTAATGCATAAGAAGTGCAGGCTAACTTAACATAAATTTGTTTCTGGGGGTATACCGATGAAACACAGGAAGAAAAAAATTATATATACAATGAAAAGCAGGGTTTGCCTTATAATTGTAATTGCTTTATGCATGCTGATTGCTCCGGAAGTTTCTTATGCAAGAAACGGGGACAACGGCTATGAAACAGGGATATCATCCGGAACGGTGCCTGACAAGGATACATTCGATTACCAGGAAGTATGTTTTATAAGCGGTGAGCCTATAGTATTCAAGGGTGAAGTCAGGATAAGAAAGTCAACGAGAAGGGATGAAATTGTTACTACATATACATATAACCTGAGAAATATCGACAGATCTGCGGTACTCACAAGAACGCTGACCTTAAAGACGGAGGTCATTGAAGGGGAAAACGGTCAGCTTACCGAGAAGACCACTCTTTCGAGACAGCCTACCGAAACAATCAGAATAGGCAATACAACTTACAGGCTGACAAATCAGGAATTTACATATTCACGCGTTGTTGTTCCAAAGCCGGCGATAAATTATTATGCAGGAAATTTGTGGTGGAAAAAAACATACCAGATAGGTACGGCATCCGGCGGCACTGTAACTGTGGAAGCTACTGGTGAAGTTTACGGTTATGATCAGTATTGGGGAAATGCGGAAGCAACAATTTTAAACTGCATTATACAGAGTGAGGAAATGAAATCCGGGAAATTGGACACATGGGGAGGTACGGCAAGAATTTCGCGTTCCTCAACCATTTCCCAGCAATTTAAATACTATGAGAACATACCGGATCAGATCGGTTTTGGGGGAGGATATGAAAAAACGCAGTACAACAATAACATACTTGAATACACCTGTACACTGCCTGAATTTGACAGAAACGGTGTATCCACGGATATAATGAAAACCGAATCGGGAAGCCTGAAACTTGAATCAACTCCCGATAAAAGCCGTCTTACCGTTGCAGATTTAAAACATTTGAGAGGGCACTGGGCGGAAAATGACATAAAATTGCTATATGGACTGGGCATCTTTAAAGGAGACGGATCTGATTTTATCCCGGAACAGTATATGACCAGAGCTGATTTTGTATCGGCTATTGTTAAGGCTGCACGCGAGGTGCCCGAGGACCCGGACCTTGTTAAAAGAACAAGCTCGGGTTCCGTACGCAACAGAAAGGATTCCGAAGAAGTGGTTTCACCATTTACGGATGTTTCCGTGAAAAGCTTATATTTTGAAGACATAAACAATGCATTCAAAAGAGGATTAATTAACGGAAACGGCGGTAAATTCAGGCCAAACGATCCAATCAGCGTTGCAGAGGCCATCTGCATATTCATAAGGACTGTCGGACTGGACAACCTGTATCCCGGACCGGGAGCTGTAACGAATTTCAGGGACAATGACGATATACCCGGCTATGCGAGAGAGGCAGTCTATATTGCAGAGAAAATAGGGCTTATACAAGGTGATGACAGGGGATACCTGAGGCCGAATGAGAAAATTACAAAAGGAAGGGCTGCAGCACTTATAAGCAGGTTTATCAGATATATGGGAGATGGCATCAAAAAAGATTACAGGGAAGGAATATTTAATTTTTAATTAAGCATTCCGGAATCTGCATTCATATGCCGGAATTTTCAAAGCACGTGCTGTTATCATGTAACAGGTTATTTTCAAGGCACGTGCTGTTATAATGTAATGGAATGTGATGTTGTATGAAGAAATTACTGAGTAAATGTGGTAAAATTTAATAGAATACAAGAGGAGAGGGGGTTAAAGATGATGTCAAGGTATAGAAATAGAAAACTGACAGCATTTTTTGCAATAGTTATATGCGTAATTTTTATGCAGCAAGTTTTGGTTTTCGGTGTTTCCGAATCGTCAACGGATGAAATCGGCGGGGAATACCTTAAAAGTGTAATTGATATGATAAATAACAAATACAGAGGTGAAGTAAACCGTAAGGAACTTATAGAGGGTGCAGTAAAAGGCATGCTGGGCACTCTGGATCCGTACAGTACGTACTTTGACAGTGAGGAAACGGAAATTTTTTATAATGACCTGATGGGAACCATTGAAGGCATAGGAGTTACTTTGGAAAAGAGAAATGAGTATATTGTTGTAATCAAAGTATTTGCCAATTCCCCCGCAGAAAAGGCAGGTATTATTCCCGGCGACAGAATTATAGCAGTAGACGGAATGAGTATTATTGGAGCTTCTATTGAAAAAGCTGCCGATTTGATAAGAGGGAAAGCAGGCACTACGGTTATCTTGAGCATACTGAGAGACGGGAACAAAGCTTTGACGTTCAAAGTAAGAAGAGAAAAGATTGAGATAAGCTCTGTGGAATACAAAATAGAAAATGATATATGTTATATAAAGATTGAATCTTTTAACGCAACAACGGACAAGTTTGTAACACAGGCATTAAATGAAGCCGATAAAAAGAAGGTCACCAAGGTAATACTGGATTTGAGGGACAATCCGGGAGGAGAAGTAGGACAGGCTGTTGCCGTTGCAGGCAAGTTTGTCCCAAAGGGATTAATAACGAAACTGGATTTTAAGTCGGAAGATTT
>JAMOAC010000434.1 GCA_023621975.1 Bacillota bacterium
TGAGGAAGAACGTATTAAACTGAGTGAAATCAATTTGATGGCTGCCAAAAAAGCAAAGCAATCCAGTGCTTTATCTGCTTCGATGAAATATTTGAAGGCAGGTATGGAACTGCTGCCTGAAGGCAGCTGGAAACGGTTTTATAATTTAGCATTTCAAATATACCTTGAGTACTACTGGTGCGTGTTTTCACTTAAGGGTTTTCCTGCTGCTGAACCGGTATTCCGGCTGCTTATGGAAAGAGCAAAGAATACCTTGGACAGGATCGAAATATATTATAGGAAAACGGTATTGTGTACGGGATACTACAAACCCGAAGAGGCTATTTTGGCCGGTTTGGAGGCATTAAAGCATTTAGGCCTGAGTATTCCGGTAAAACCTGGTAAGAACTATCTGTTGAAGGAGATAATGTCAATAAAATTAAAGCTTGCGGCTAAAAATGTTGAGTCATTATTGGATTTGCCCAAAATGACTAACCAGCGCGCAAAGAAAATTATTAGTTTGCTTGCCAACCTGACACCCCCTGCCAGCTTAATTAACCCACAGTTGTTTAGCTATATACTTTTAAAAATGACCAGCATATCTTTAGAGTATGGAAATACAGATTATTCAGCCTTTGCATATGCCTGTTATGGTATTGTTTGCGTCAGCATTTTTGGAGAATATGAAACGGCTGCCAGATTGAAGGAGGTGGCCTTGAAACTGGCTCAGGACAGCAGTGATTACATTGCAAAAACCAAAGTTTATTATACGATTGCCGTGTATCTTAACCACTGGAATGACCATTTAACTAAAAATCTTGATTATGGTGAAAAGGCTTATTATTATGCTTCACAGGTCGGAGATTGGATGATGGAAGGGGTAATTCAAACTGAAATGGTTCAGATAAAATGTATGTTAGGTGAATCGATTGAAGAAATTTACCGGCAGTATGAAACGGCCCTTTCAAACATTAAGTATGGCATGCCTGATTCGCTTAACCTTTTACATACAATCAACCAGTTTATTAAGTGCCTTAAAGGGGAAACCAATAATACTTATACTTTCAGTGATGAAAACTATGATGAAAACACTGTTGCGGAAAAAATGCTGGCGACAGGAAAGGGTTTTATTGTCCACCACTACTACCTTATGAAAATACAGACATACTATTTGCACGGGCGTCCCATGGAAGCCTTTGATATAGTGCTGAAGCAGCAGGATAAATTTGATTCAGTTTTAGGAAAGATGCTATATGCTGAAAATATATTCTGGGCATGTATTGTTTCCCTGGCTGTTTATAATACTCTTGATAATGAGAAAAAGAAGAAAGCCAGGAAAATAATAAATAAGAACATGCGATTGCTGAAAAAATGGGGGGAGGTATGCGAAGATAATTTTCTTCACAAGTATTACCTTGTTCTTGCCGAAAAAAACCGTTTAAAACAAAATGTACGTGAGGCCATGAGTTTATATGAAAAGGCAGCTAAGCTTGTAGAAGAAAGTTTTTTTACACTTGATATGGCTGTCATTTACGAACTGACCGCACGATTCTATTCAGAAACCGGTTTTTACAGCAATGCGCAGACTCACATGGTTAGGGCTTACAGGGCATACCTGAAATTTGGCGCTATGGTAAAGGCAAACCTTCTATACGAGGAATTTCCTGATATGGTACACGGGACATATATATATACTGCTGCTGGTGAACAAAACAAATCAGTTGATTATGCTGCAGCTGATGGAGAGGATATAACGCAGACTCAGGAAATAGAACACGAAATATCCCGCGGCATGGATTTTCTGTCACTTAGCAAGGCTATGGACAGCTATGCCAAAAATACAGATGTAGAAAGTACCGTTGCTGATTTAGTTAATGTTATTATCGAAAACTCAGGAGCCCAAAAAGCTTGTTTAATAATATTAGAGGATCAGGCGTCAGGTATGTTGATTTGCGGTCAAAAGGGACAGGAAGCTTTAGTCTATGAGCAGGTTAAGATTAATAATGAAGAAAGCAGATGGTTTTCCAGGATGGCTGTGTCATATGTTGTGAATTCAGGTGAGCTTTTAGTTATCAATGATGGAGTACGGGATGTAGTTTTCAATAAAGATTCATATATTCAAAAAAACAATGTGAGGTCCGTCTTGTGCCTGCCTGTATTAATACAGCATAAACTCTCCGGAGTGCTTTATATTGAAAACAATCTGGCCCCATACGGATTTTCCCATAATCTGGCTGAAATACTTGAAAAACTTGTTGTACAGGTTATTAATGCAGTCAGGACTTATAGGATGCTGCAAAGGGAAAATGGCAAATCTGCTCAAATGAGCCAGCTTATAGAACTGCTGACTGAAAAAGAAGCAAAAATATTG
>JAMOAC010000407.1 GCA_023621975.1 Bacillota bacterium
ATAATCCAGTTTGTTCGTTAAATCTTCACAACAGCCGTATCCATTTAATCCAAACCGGGAAAGAACCCTTCTTTCATATTGCATAACAAATTCCTAATGCATCTCTGTCGAAACCCCGGACATCTCCTGGGATTCAGCTGCTGCCCATAAATCACATGTTCTTATTCTATTCGGATCAAAGCCTGGTGCAGGTAATTCATCCGTATAGCCGTTTCCGCCGGAGGAATTGTATGTGTCATCATTGTTCAGACTGAACAAGTTCTGCTCCAGACATTGATCTATCATTTTATTGGAACCCTCTTCAAAGAAATGCATAATCTCATGGATCATACCCGGATTGTCATACAGATCATACATCATTTCCTTCAACCCGCGAAGATGTATATAATTCTGCATGAAATGGAATGAAACATGACACAGCCCTTTCAGCTGCACATCAAGAATATCTCCGAAGAGATCCTGCATTTCCTCATATTCCTTCATTGTACTTTTTTCATCATATACCAGTTCCGGTACTTTTAACTTCTTTATATCAGAAAAACTATGAATCACAGGGTCAAAACTGTATGCGCCCCTCCTCTGACTGCTTTTATGGAGCTTATACTCTATACCCCAGTCACCCGGAACTAAACATCCCTCATAAACAGTGCCACTTACTTTTTTATGAACCTTCCAGTTTTTTTCTATAACAATATCATCATTAATGTTTTCGTGTTGGTATATTTTCATTTTAAGCTTTCGTTCTATCTCCCTTGCCTTCTCATCTTCACATTCCATGGCTGATTTCGGTAGCAGCTCACTCCAGGAGCCTTCTGGAAACACCAGTATCATTGGGTGTTTCATTTTCAGGCTGTTGTGGGCTTTCCACATTTCACGCCTCTGGTCCATTATAGGATCGCTTGCTATATCTGCTACTTTCCTGGCTAAATCGCGTATTATCATTCTATCTTTTCCTTTTATCACATTATTTACCTCCTGTATCAGCCTAATTAATAAATCCGATACCGACTTTGCTATGTAATTGGCCACATATTTTAATAGCCACAATTTCAATAAAACCTACAGACCTTTCGGAGAAAGCCTGTAGGTTTCACAACATTAAACTATAATAAATCTATATCAGCAGAATTTAACCTCCACTTTTGAACTGAAAATTCTCCTGCTTTCCAGTTTGATTGTCTCCCCGGTCACCTGAAATTCTCCCTGCAACCTTATATCCTCAGATGAACTTCCCACATATACATCAATATTGCCTGGCTCGACTACTAAATTCATATCCTTGTCATAGAAAGCCAGCTGTTCCAGCTTAACTTCAAATGTCAGTTCGCATGTTTGGCCAGGTTCAAGCCTTACTCTCTTAAAGCCTACGAGTTCCTTGACAGGCCTTGCTACATTGGCTTCCCGATCACGGAAATATACTTGTGCAACCTCTTCTCCAATCCTTTGCCCTACATTCTTCAGTTTGAACGATAAGACTACACTGCTATCAGTATCAACCTTTTGACTTGCAAACTTCAG
Source organism: Bacillota bacterium (assembly GCA_023621975.1). The sequence continues at coordinate 1,519 of JAMOAC010000407.1, forward strand.
ATCGCTGTATTCAAACTCAGTATAGCTCAGGCCATGACCGAATGGATAAACCCATCCATTGACACCATCTATATAATCTGAAACCTGGTTAATATTACTGTAAATCGGCTTTCTGTTATAATACATCGGAATTTGCCCAACACTTCGCAGCATTGAAACAGGAAGTTTACCTCCTGGGGTCGCTTTACCGAATAATACATCGGCAATCGCATGTCCTCCCCGTTCACCCGGCGTCCACGCCTGCAAAATGGCGGGTATATTTTCTGCTGCCCATGGTATCGCCAGGGGTCTGCTGTTTATCAGTACAAGTACAATGGGCTTTCCTGTTTTATGAAGTTCTTTCAACAGCTGTTCCTGTACACCAGGCAATGTTATGTCTGTCCTGTCTCTGCCTTCTCCGCATGTGGTGGTTTTACCCATTCCCTCTATGCCGCCCAATACAACTATCGCCACATCCGACTTTTGTACCGCCTCAATGGCTTCAGCAAAGCCCTCGGTGGAGTCACCTGTAAGCTCACAACCTTTGGCAAAATTCACCTGGGTATCTTCTGATACAACATTCTGTATGGCTTCCAGGACACTCAGTGAATCTTTATGAAAATATCTTGCAAATCCGTCTATGGTATCAGACTCGCCAAATTGACCCGTTAAATCAACCTTTGAATCCTGGTCTCCTTCCTCTGAAGCGGTTAATGCATCCCTTGTTATCTCACGCAAAGCAACGGAAGAATAGCCACCGAAGAAACCTCTGATGTGATCAGAGTTGGGACCAATTATTGCAATGGAAGATATATTTTTGTCAAGGGGCAGGAGATTATTTTCATTCTTAA
>JAMOAC010000030.1 GCA_023621975.1 Bacillota bacterium
ATTAAATCTCCTGGCCTGAACTCCGTATTTATTCCACCTGCTGCATTTGTCACGAGAATATCATTTATTCCCAGCAATTTGAGTACCCTTATGTGAAAAACAACCTGTGAAATTTCATAACCTTCATAATAGTGGAACCTTCCCTTCATTGCCAGTACATTCCTGCCGGATATCTTCCCGCATACAAGCTTGCCTGCATGCCCCTCCACTGTAGACACCGGAAAGCCGGGTATGTCTTTATAGTCAATAACAACGGCGTCCCCGATCTGATCAGCAAAAGGTCCGAGGCCGGATCCCAGTATAATAGCCAGCTGAGGCACGGCTTTGAGCCTTGATTTTATGTATGATGCCGCTTCCCTTGCCCTGTCAGGCTGATTTGAAATGTCCATGACTGCCACCTCTCTGTAAATTCAGATTTATATCATTTCTATAAATTCAGCTTTACATATAATAAAATATAATACAAAATTACAGCGAACCTCCATTATTTATTATTATACCATTATAATTACCGGATAATTTTTAAAATTCCCATTTGCTGCTCATAAAAAGGAACTGACCGTCCCAAAGGGACGGTCAGTTTTATTAATTAATTTGCCACATTTTCATAGCCATTCACATTGCCTTTTATAATTATCTTCTCAACCATATAGCCTGCTTTTCAATTATACGGCCTTTTATATAGCCTTCTTTTCAATCTTCGGCAGTCTACTGAGAATGTGATCCAAATTCAGACCCGAATACTCTATGTCTTCCATCTTACCGCTGAAATAGTAGTCATATGCTGACATATCAAAGTAGCCATGCCCGCTTAGATTAAAGAGTATTACCTTTTCCTCACCCGCTTCTTTTGCAAGCAGTGCTTCGTCTATTACAGCCCTTATTGCATGGGATGATTCGGGTGCGGGAACAATACCCTCTGCCCTTGCAAACATAACGGCTGCATCAAATACAGTTTTCTGTCCATATGCCTTTGCCTCAATAAAACCATCATGATACAGTTGACTTACAATCGGAGAAACGCCGTGGTATCTCAAGCCCCCTGCATGTATTCCGGGCGGGACAAAATCAGACCCCAGTGTGTACATTTTGCTCAAAGGAGCCATTTTGGCAGTATCGCTGTAATCATATGCAAACACCCCTTTTGTAAGGCTCGGACATGCTGACGGTTCAACGGCTACTGCCCTTATTTTCGTTCCTTTGAACTTATCCTGCAGGAACGGGAAAGCTATACCGGCAAAATTTGATCCTCCACCGCAGCAGGCAAAGACCACATCGGGATATTCATCAATAGATTCAAGCTGCTTTTTGGCTTCCAGTCCTATTACAGTCTGATGGAGACAGACATGGTTCAGAACACTTCCAAGAGCATAATTTGTATCATCGCGGGAAGCAGCATCCTCAACCGCTTCACTTATTGCAATGCCAAGGCTCCCTGTAGATTCAGGATCCTTTTCCAGCACTGCCCTTCCGCTTCTTGTGAGATTGCTGGGACTTGCTGTCACCGTGGCTCCGAAAGTCTGCATAAAGGTACGTCTGTAAGGCTTTTGCATATAACTTATCTTAACCATGTATACAGCACATTCCAAACCGAAATGGTTACATGCCATGCTAAGCGCACTTCCCCACTGGCCTGCACCTGTTTCGGTAGTGAGCCTCTTTATGCCTTCTGCCTTGTTGTAATATGCCTGAGCCAGAGCGGAATTTAACTTGTGGCTTCCTGTGGCGTTGACACCTTCATACTTGTAATATATCCTGGCAGGCGTATCAAGAAGCTTTTCAAGGTTTCTGGCCCTGTAGAGAGGTGTCGGCCTCCACTGTGCATACATTTTCCTTACTTCTTCCGGTATATCGATATACCTTTCAGTGCTCATTTCCTGTTCAATTACTGCTTTTGGGAATATAGCCGACATTTCATCAGGTGTGCAAATCTTGCCCGTCGACGAACTGTAATATGGTTCGGGCTTGTTCGGCATGTCTGCAATGATATTATACCATTGCTTTGGAATGTCACTTTCACTCAATAGTACCTTTGTAACACTGTCTCTTCTCATCTTACTCATCTTTCTCAGCTCTCCTCGTCTCAATATTTTATTTTTAAATAAAAAAATTGTATTGTTAGCATTCTATCAGAAAAATGAAAATAAATCAAGATTTTTTGCTTTTTTTCAGCAAACTTATAAATTGCAATATTAAATGCCGTGCAGAATTTGGTAAATCCATTGCTTACTGGAATAAATTCTATGTATCATACCGCCATTTCTATGGCCGACCTATAACCAAACATTCTTCTTGGGTATTCATTAATCCATCTCTCTATATTCTTTATCTTTGCTTTACTTAC
>JAMOAC010000065.1 GCA_023621975.1 Bacillota bacterium
CTCCAATTGCGAGGGCAGCGTCCTGTATCCGTCATCAAGCACGATGCCCTCCCTGAATTTTTCCACATCGTCCTCGGTTACCGTTCCTTCTACAAGGGCATAATATTTTTTAGGTACGTGCTTTTTAGGTGATAACAATTCATGTGCCAGCAGGCCGTCATTAGTCATCAGCAAAAAGCCTTCCGTGTCAATATCAAGCCTTCCTGCCGGAAACGGCTTGAAAGCCTTGAATTTTTCCGGCAGCAGGTCTACAACCGTCCTGTATTTGTTGTCGTATGTGGCGGACACAACTCCCCTGGGTTTGTTCAGCATTATATAGATGTATTTTTTATAGTTGACTTTTTCCCCGCCCACCTCCACCGTGCTTACAAGGGGATCAACATGCATGCCGCCGTCCGTGACAGTCTTTCCGTCCAACTTGATAAACCCTTTTTTAATCAGCTGCTTGATTTCCTTTCTCGTGCCATATCCAAGATTGGACAAAATCTTGTCAAGTCTTTGGGTATTTCTCATATTCGAAACCTCCGAAAAAAAATTTCTTCTTGCTAATTATTCCTCATAGTGCTATAATAATTCCTGCAGTTAAAAAACGCGATATTATATTGGAAAACATATGGCCCATTGGTCAAGCGGTTAAGACTCCGCCCTCTCACGGCGGCAACAGGGGTTCAAATCCCCTATGGGTCACCAAAAAAACCACCTCAAGTTTGAGGTGGTTTTTCTTTTTATAAGCTTCCTTCAAGCCGTTCTTTTATTGCCAGCAGGAACTCTTCAGTGTTAACCACATTTTTATCGGCAATATCGGAAAGCAGCGCCAGGTCCTTGGTCATGACTCCCTCATCTATTGTCCTCAGGGAAGCGTCCTCCAGCTTTTTAGCAAATTCCACAAGGTCATTCAAACCGTCAAGTTCTCCACGCTTTTTCAAGGCACCGGTCCATGCAAACAGTGTTGCTATGGAATTTGTAGAGGTCTCTTCACCTTTCAGGTACTTGTAATAATGCCTTTGAACGGTTCCGTGAGCGGCTTCGTATTCATAATAGCCTTCAGGAGATACAAGCACGGAAGTCATCATTGCAAGGCTTCCGAATGCTGTTGCAACCATGTCGGACATGACATCCCCGTCATAATTCTTGCAAGCCCACAGCATACCACCTTTTGACCTGATAATTCTTGCAACTGCATCATCTATGAGAGTGTAGAAGTATTCAATTCCGGCTTGTTCAAATTTATCCTTATACTCAGCTTCGTATATTTCCTGGAAAATATCCTTGAACGTGTGATCATATACCTTTGAAATAGTATCTTTAGTAGCAAACCACACATCTACCTTCTGGTCAAGTGCATAAGTAAAGCATGCCCGTGCAAAACTTCTGATTGATTTATCCAGATTGTGTACACCCTGTACTATCCCTTCACCTTCAAATTCGTGGACGGTCTGCCTTACCTCTTCACCGTCAACAGAAGTATACACCAGTTCTACCTTTCCGGGCTTTGTTACTTTGTATTCAACATTTTTATAGACATCTCCGTATGCATGCCTGGCTATTATTATGGGCTTTTCCCATGTTCTTACAAACGGTTTTATGCTCTTTACTATAATCGGTGCACGGAACACTGTGCCGTCCAGTATTGCCCTTATTGTAGCATTGGGGCTTTTCCACATCTTCTTGAGATTATATTCCTTTACTCTCTCGGCATTTGGGGTAATGGTGGCACATTTAACCCCTACGCCATATTTCTTGATCGCTTCCGCAGCTTCAACGGTTACCCTGTCTTCCGTTTTATCCCTGTTTTCCAACCCCAAGTCATAATACTCGGTCTTTAGATCTATATAAGGCAAAAGAAGCAAGTCCTTTATCATTTTCCAGATTACTCTGGTCATTTCATCTCCATCCATCTCAACAAGCGGAACTCTCATTTCTATCTTTTTGGTCATATTGCATCTCCTCCAAACTTATCGTTGTAGTTTCAAGACATGCTGTTTTTCTTCAGCAGATTGTCCATTGCATTCCTTACGTGCTCTTCCGTAAGTTTCTCTGCCCTTTCCGGATCCCTGTCCATAATGGCCTGGAGTATTGCCCGATGCTCTTCCAGGGCCTTACGGGCCCTGCCGGGGGTTGATAAAGAAGTACTCCTTGCCCGCTGCAGGTAATAATGAAAGTTGCTGAGAGTATGAATAAGCGGCCTGCTCTTGCTTGCTTTGAATATTATATGATGAAAGCTGTTGTCAAACTTGCAAAGCTGGCTGATATCGTTTTTCATGGTAAAGAACTCTTCCAGCTCCACCGCTTCCTTCAACTCAGCCAGTTCATCATCCGTAATTTTCTCCGCAGCCCACCTGGCAGCAAGGCCTTCTATTTTCATCCTGATGGTGTAAATGTCATAAATGTCCTGATTCGAAATCCCCCTCACGATAGTCCCCTTATTGGGAGTCGATTCAACCAATCCCTTAAGCTCGAGTTGTTTAAGGGCTTCACGTACAGGAGTTCTGCTGACACCAAGTTCCTTTGACAGTTTCGATTCAACCAGGCTGTCACCGGGTTTGTATTTCCCGTTTAATATATCATCTTGAATCTGTGCGAATACCCTTTCTTGCAATGAGCCCGAATTTCCTTCATTTTCGAGCCGGTTAAAACTCGTCATTTACAGCATCCTCCTTAATAAGGAAAGAAAAACCCTTCCAACCGCCAAGCTAATTGCCTGATGAAGCCTTTGTATAATTAAGCAGTCCTCCGGCCAGAATGATGTCTGTCTGCCTTGGAGACAGGTCAATTCTTACCTTGATATCAATGTTCTTTGTTTTATTTCTCAGTATCAGTTCATTTCCGTTCTTTACCTGTTCCCTTGCATTTTCAAGCACAAGCTCATCACCTGCATCAATTCTGTCATAGTCAGATTCATCAACAAAGGTCATGGGCAGAATACCGGAATTTATCAGGTTTGCCCTATGGATCCTTGCAAAAGATTTGGCAATTACTCCCTTAATTCCGAGATACAACGGTACAAGCGCTGCATGTTCACGGCTTGAGCCCTGTCCGTAGTTTATTCCGCCAATAATAAAACCTCCTCCGTTCTCCTTTGCCTTTCTGGGAAATTCAGGATCACATGGTGTAAGGCAATATTCCGCAAGATACGGTATATTTGACCTGTACGGCAGCAATTTTGCATTTGACGGCATTATGTGGTCGGTAGTAATATTGTCTCCAAGCTTGATTAATGCCTTCCCTGCTACAGTATCAGGCAGATTTTTGTTTATTGGGAAAGGCTTGATATTTGGCCCTCTTACAACTTCGACATCGCTGCCCTCCGGTGCAGGCGGCACAACCATATTATCATTGATAAGAAATCTTTCAGGTATTTTTACGGAAGGTGCCTCTCCCAGCTCCCTTGGATCGGTAAGCACGCCTGTAATAGCACTTGCTGCAGCTACTTCAGGGCTTACAAGGTATACTTTTGCGGAAGCGGTTCCGCTACGCCCTTCAAAGTTCCTGTTGAATGTCCTTAAGGAAACTGCATTGGAAGCCGGTGCCTGCCCCATACCGATGCACGGGCCGCATGCAGACTCAAGTATTCTCGCCCCTGCAGCAACCATATCCGCCAATGCTCCGTTTTGTGCAAGCATTGTAAGCACCTGCTTTGAACCGGGTGCAATTACCAGGCTTACTGACGGATGTACGGTCTTGCCTTTGAGAATTGCAGCCACTTTCATCATATCCATGTAGGAAGAATTTGTACAACTTCCTATAGCAACCTGGTCAACCTTTAAACCTTTAATATCGCTGACCTTGACTACGTTGTCGGGACTGTGAGGTTGAGCTACAAGAGGCTCAAGCTTGTCAAGTTCTATCACTATCTCTTCATCATACTGGGCGTCATCGTCAGCAACCAGTTCCACCCAATCCTTCTCTCTGTCCTGTGCCTTAAGAAATTCCCTGGTAATCTCGTCGCTTGGGAATATTGAAGTTGTGGCTCCAAGCTCTGCTCCCATGTTTGTTATTGTTGCCCTTTCAGGTACGGTAAGAGTTTTGACTCCTTCTCCTGCATACTCAATTACTTTTCCAACGCCGCCTTTTACCGTAAGAATCCTGAGGAGCTCCAGTATTATGTCTTTGGCAGAAACCCACGGCTGAAGCTTTCCTTTTAATATAACCCTGCAAACTTTCGGCATCATCAGGTAATACGGTCCTCCGCCCATCGCTACTGCGACATCCAGTCCACCTGCGCCGATTGCAAGCATCCCCAAACCTCCTGCCGTCGGAGTGTGGCTGTCAGAACCGAGAAGGGTCATTCCGGGAACTCCGAATCTTTCAAGATGAACCTGGTGGCATATTCCGTTGCCCGGACGGGAAAAATATATTCCGTACTTTGATGCCACCGTTTGTATATATTTGTGGTCATCAGCATTTTCAAATCCTGTTTGCAATGTATTGTGGTCTATATATGCAACAGACTTCTTCGTTTTAACCCTTGGAATTCCCATAGCTTCAAACTGCAGGTACGCCATGGTTCCCGTTGAGTCCTGCGTAAGTGTCTGGTCAATTCTTATTGCAATTTCCTTTCCAGGTACCATTTCACCGCTTACAAGGTGTTCTTTTATAATCTTCTGCACTAGATTTAAGCCCATAAAAATCCCTCCTGCATTTTTATTATTTTACATCTTGTATCCTTCATAAGATGGCAGGGTAAGAATCGGTCAGCAGCCGTTCACCCTGCTTAATTGCTGCTTATTTGCTGCTTCATTACTGCTTAATTGCTGCTTTACTGATGCTTCCTATGCAGTATTAACTGTGTAGTCTTACCGGTTAGCTGCAACACAACACTTGAAGGCCCCTGTTGAAGCCTTATGGCATTTATTGCAAAAATTATGTTTATTGCTAGCCATATCTATTGATAATTTTGCTAATTTGCCAATATTTATTGATAATAGTAATATTTGTTTTCTATAGCCATATTTTTGCCAATAACTACAACGCTCCATTCAATAAGTCAGGAGCAATTCTCCTTATGGCATCTTCAAGTTCTTTATCGCTAATACAGGTAACGCGCCCGTTTTCATATTGTTCGTCAATCCATTCCTTTACCTTTACCAGTCTTTCATCCCTTTTATCTATCCTCTTGTCACCGTTTAGCTTCAGGTAGCTGTTTACCCAGTGAGCAAGCCCTGCCAAACCGGAAGTCTGGTTTATTGCAACTCCTACCGGCCTGTTAAGCAGTTTTTCGGTATTAAAGATGTTATATATTTCTTCATCCTTTAATATGCCGTCAGCATGTATGCCTGCCTGCGTCACGTTAAAGTACTTTCCTACAAACGGTGTCCTGGGAGGTATCTCATATCCTATTTCCTTCTCATAATATTCAGCAATTTCGGTTATAACAGTGGTATCCATTCCGTCGGTAGTTCCGCGAAGCTGCGCATATTCTATTACCATGGCCTCCAGCGGGGTATTCCCTGTCCTCTCTCCAATTCCAAGAAGTGAGCAGTTAACGGCGGACGCACCGTACAGCCATGCAGTTGCGGAATTAACCACAGCTTTGTAAAAATCATTGTGTCCATGCCATTCTATCAGCTCACTTGGGAAACCCGCATAATGCCTTAATCCGTAGATAATGCCCGGCACGCTTCTGGGAAGTGCAACACCGGGATAAGGTACGCCTAAGCCCAGTGTATCGCATGCGCGAATTTTGATGGGGACACCGCTCTCTTCAGTAAGTTTCCTTAATTCAATTGCAAACGGAATAACAAAGCCATAAAAATCCGCCCTGGTAATATCTTCAAAGTGGCATCTGGGTTTAATTCCTACCTCTATAGCACTTTTGATTATCCCCAAATAGTGGTCGAGAGCCTGCTTCCTTGTCATTTTAAGCTTTTTGAAAATATGATAATCGGAACAGCTGACCAAAATGCCGCTTTCCTTGACCCCTATGTCCTTTGCAAGCTGAAAATCTTTTCTTGTTGCCCTTATCCAGCTTGTAACTTCAGGGTACTTGTATCCTCTTTCCATACATTTGTATACGGCCTGCTTATCCCTTTCACTGTAGAGGAAAAACTCACACTGCCTTATTTTCCCTTTGGGCCCGCCCAGCTTGTGTAAAAGATCAAACAGACGCAGTATTTGTTCGACTGTGTATGGAGCCCTCGACTGCTGTCCGTCCCTGAATGTTGTATCTGTTATCCATATCTCATCAGCCGGTTGCATGGGAACCCGCCTGTGATTGAATGCAGTCTTCGGTATTTCATCGTATGTATATATTTCTCTGTAAAGATTGGGCTCGCTAACGTCCTGAAGTGTGTATCTGTATTGGGTTTGTTCAAGAGTATTTGTTTTTTTGTTAAATTCAATCATGCTTTACCCCCCTAACGCCGAATTACACAAAATAATATGTACTAACAATATGCATGTATTTATGTATATGTGTATTATTGTATACAATTATACAATTTGTGTCAATATCTGCTGATACAATTTCAGTATCAAATTATACAATTCAATTTACTTATACAATGCCAGTTAACTTACATAATGCCAACTTGCTTATGCAGTGTCAGCTTACTTGTATAATGACAACTTACTCAATGTCAGCTTTTATTATAATGCCGGCTTACTTATAGAATGTCAGCATACTTATTTAACGCCAGCTTACTTATGCAATGTCAGCTTACTAATACAACCTATAAAATACGACAGACGCAATGTCTCATGATGAGGCATGTTTCTCCAAATTAAACCAAAAAATGCTTTATAGCTTCCTTTATATATAAAAATTTTGGTAAAAAAGAAGGAATTTTCACGTTTATATAGAAAGTAATATTAACAATTATTATTTCAACAGATTGTGTTCTATAAATTAAATGCCGTTTGCATGGCATAGATATAATTCGACTCTTGTAATACGCTTGTGGGGTGATTCAATGAAAACTAATAACAATAATCCTAACAATCAAAAAGGCTCAAAAGTATTAACACTTGTCTGGATAATAAATATTGTCATAGGAGCGATTCTCGGTGTTGTTGCCCACTTTATCAGCGGCCATTGGTTAATGATTCCGTTATTCGTTGTAGCAAGCATCGTTATTGGGCTGATAATGAAGATATTTATAAACATATCCATCAAGAAGCTGGCAAACAAGTTTTCCAGCGAGATGGAACTTATTAAAGACGGGGATTTTTCACATCTTGTACACTCGAAAAGTTACGGAGTTCTAAGCAGCGTTTCGTCGAGTGTCAACGTTGTGCTTAGTGATATACGTGTATTGATTGATAGCTTCTTTAACCTGTCCACATCAATAGTTCAGGCTTCACGAAAGGTCGGTCAGACTTCTCAGGAAGCTTCCGCAGCCATAAATGAGATATCAAGAACGATTGACGAAATTGCAAAAGGAGCTTCCAGCCAGGCACAGGAAGCACAGCAAGGTGTTCAGGCAGTAGAGAAACTGTCAGAGCAAATTAACTTTGTTTATGAGAGCTATAAAGGTATAATGGAGCTCACCGGTAAAATTGACGAACTTAATAAAGTCGGAATTGAAGCAGTAAGAATACTTCATGAAAAGTCACAGGAAACATTTGAAACATCCGAAAGAATATTTGCCGTGGTTGAAAAATTGACAAATACTATAAAAGATATTGGGTTATTTGTAGAATCAATTGAAAATATCGCAGAGCAGACAAACCTGCTTGCATTAAATGCAGCTATAGAAGCAGCTCGTGCTGGAGAAGCAGGAAAAGGCTTCGCAGTAGTTGCCGAAGAAGTCAGAAAGCTTGCTGACGAGAGCAGAAAATCTACTGAAGAAATCTCCAACCTGATGCAAAGCATACAGGAAGAATCCATGCTTGCAATCAAATCCATGGAAACAATGAAACAGGTTTCCCAGGAACAGAATAAGGCCGTTGAGGATACAAATAATGCTTTCAACGATATTGCAAACGGAATTACCTCCATAGTGGATAAAATACAAGATGTAAACGAATCCATCACGATTATGCAAAGGGACAAGGACGAAGTAATTTCAGTAATAGAAAGCATATCATCGGTATCCGAGGAAACTGCCGCATCAAGTGAAGAAGTGGCTGCTACTACCGAGCACCAGTTGAAGGCCATTCAAGATATGGAAGAAGCGGCAAAAAGCCTTGATGCACTCGTTCACGAGTTGGATTCCAGACTTAAGAAATACAAGCTGCGTTAATAATACAAGTTACGTAAAGCTCCATTGGATATAAAAAACACAAGTTATGAAGAAAGCCTGATAACCAAGTTATCAGGCTTTCTTATAATTTTACTTGTATCTTTCCAACAGTTTCCTTTTTCAAATACTTTATTTAATATTTGTTTTATTTAAAATTATTTATTTTATTTGCTTTATGCCTGTTGAACTATATTTCGTATGTTTTCATCAATTCAGATGCAATAACGTTATCAAAATTTTCTTTAGCTTCGGCTATCAGTTGGTTTACATCATATTCGGGAAAAAAGTGGGTAAGTATAAGTTTCTTTGCCCCGCATTCCTTTGCTACAATACCGCATTCCCTTGCCGTAAGATGAGGCACGTTTTCATCTTTTTTATCCACCGAAAGAAGTCCGGCATCAAGCATGACAGCATCTGCGCCAGCGGCAAATTCTATTATGTTTTCGTTCCACGAAGTATCCCCTGAAAATACGAACTTCTTATCAGCAGTGGAAATACATACTGCATATGACTTAAAAGGATGTGTCATTGGAGAAAATGTTAAAGTCATTTCCCCAAACCTCAACTCCATATCTTCAGAAATTGCCGTTAGCTTAAATGCATTTTTTATATCAAGCCTCTTGAATTCTTCCTGTGGTTCCGGAGATGCAAATACATCAATCTCATGATCCATAATGCCTCTTTTTATTCCGGCCTGAATTGCATATCCTAAAACTGTCATATCAGACGCATGGTCACCGTGAAGGTGAGAAATTATAATAGCATCCAGCTCATTAAACCCTATAACTTTTCGCAAATTACTCAGTATACCACTTCCGCATTCCAGTAAAATATTCTTTCCACCGTGCTGTATCAAATACCCCGAACAGGCACCGCCTGCTGACGGATAAGGTCCGTTATTTCCAAGCACAGTAAGCTTCATGCACAATTGCCCTCCCTTGCTAATGAATTATGACAGTTCTCTTTTTATATCATGATGACCTAAATTATATAATAGCATACATCAGGCCGACAGTACCAGACAAGGCAGTCAACTATTGAAGGTATTCATTCACATTTACCTTTACAAGTAATGAAGAGAGAATATAGGCAATCAATGCACTTATACCTCCCTGTACAAGGTTAAAAGGCAGCTCGGAAACAGCAAACGTAAGACCGAATGTACTGTCAAACAGGCTGAGTATAAAAGCTTCTGCAGCAAAATACCCGATAACCATTAAAAGAGCTCCTGCAGCCATTGCTGTAATTATGTAAAGCCGTCCCTTCACGGCTTCCTTTACAGTGCCCCCCCTTGATGCCAGCATACCGGCAATATATCCTTCAAGGCCTTTAACTATTAGTGTTACAGGTGCAAATACAAAGCCACCGGGAAAAGTTATATCAGCCAGTGCTGAGCCAATTGCGCCCGCAAGCATACCACTACTTTTTCCCAGAAGAACTGCAGTAATCAATATTACAGTATCACCGAGATTAATAACGCCTGGAGCTATGGGACCCGGAATACTTATTATTCGCGTCGCCAAAAAAGTTAAAGCTATCATTACTCCATTTAATACAATCTTTTTTGTATTTGCCTTTTTCATCATTGTTCTGTTTTCCATTCTGCTTTCCCCCCTGCTGAAATTACTGTATCGATACAGTTTTAAGTGTATCGAAATATTTTCAATATTTTATGGGGGAATAACATTTTTGTCAAGTGGCAGCTGGTAAAAAATTTCTTTTGTTAAAAGGACCTTTTGTTAAAAGGTCCTAATTACTGATTACCCTTATTACTGACTTATATTGATTAAATTACTGATTATAATTTATTAAACGGATTCGTATACCAATTTAGCCCCATAGCATAGCCTGCCAGACCGTAATACCGGGGGGATGGTATTATCAAATTACCTCGTGTAACTTTGCCGAAGTAGTAATTATGGCTTTTTGGGCAAGTTTACTATATATTTCCAATGCCTGTCCGCCTGTATAGTCTCTTGTCGCGGGAGGATCGTCTTCCACTATGACAAGATTTTTTGCAAAAGAGGCAGCTTCAATGTTTCTTATATTCTGAATGCCGAAGGGCATATTACAAAGTATTGTCAGGTCGGCATTCCTTATAAATTCAACATTTTTATTGAAGTATTCATCACTGATTCCGCTAAAAGGTTCAGATACTACTGCCTTTATTCCAAAGACATCCGCACATTGCAAATCGCTGTCACCGGGAAAAAGTACCCCTGTTGAAACTTCATGCCCGTATTCGTATAACTGGCGAATAATGCCTGACGCTGAACCTCCACCACCGATGACATGTATTTTCTTTCCGGGCTTTCCATGTTCCAGCTTGTGGGTATAAAAGTCCAACAACCCGGTTATTCTGTTTCTGTAAACAACAGCCCTGACACCATATGCTGCAGAAAGATTTTCAGGAGTGAGCACTTCTTCAACGGTTCCGTCAGATATTATTTCCCCGTCTTTCATCAAAACAAGCCTGGAACAATAACGCGACGCCAGTTTAAGGTCATGTACTGCGACAATGATGGTCTTGCCGTTTGATACTAACTCACGGCAATACTTGAAAATCTGCTCCTCATATGATATGTCAAGGCTTGCAGTAGGCTCGTCCAGCAGAATCAAGTCAGTCTCCTGCGTAAGCACCTTTGCAAACAGGACCCTCTGCCTTTCTCCGCCTGACATGTTGGTAACAGGTTTTGATTCAAATTTTAAAGTATCCGTATAATTCATATACTTCCGTGCTATTTTGTAATCTTCACTGCTTTCTGACTCAAATCTTCTGAGGTAGGGATACCTTCCGGTTAGTACAATATCTATTGCAGGAAAAGGAAATGTAATGTGCGTATTCTGGTGCATAAGTGATACTTCACGTGCAAGCTTTTTACTGTCAGTACGTCTTATATCCAGGCCATTTACATATATTTCCCCGTTACTACAGCTGTATATACCGCTGATACACTTCAGCAGCGTAGATTTGCCGGCGCCGTTGGGACCAATAAGGCCTACAAGTTCACCTTTGCCTATGCACAGGTTTATTTGTTTCAGTATCTGAACGTCGTCTATTGAATATTGAAGGTCCTTAATTACGACCGAATAATTTCCGTACCCTGCAGTCATACGGTATCCCCCCCTTTCCTTGTTCTAATCAGCAAAAACAGAAAATAAGGGGCACCTA
>JAMOAC010000138.1 GCA_023621975.1 Bacillota bacterium
GTGATTATTAGCCGGCTGACGGAGAGTTTTTTGATTAATTGCAGGCTGTTTATACTGACGCTTGTGTTCGCACTGCCATTGGGAATGCTGATCGCTTTTGGTTCCATGAGCCGTTTTCGGCCACTTAGGTGGGTGATGCGGACTTTTGTGTGGGTAATCCGAGGAACACCGCTGATGCTGCAGCTTATCGTAATTTTTTTCGGCCCTGGGCTTTTAAATATGTCTTTTTCCTGGCCAAGCGGCGATTCAGGGCGTTTTGTTGCAGCAGTCGTTGCCTTTGTTATTAATTATGCCTGCTATTTCTCAGAGATCTATCGTGGCGGTATTGAGAGCGTACCGGTCGGTCAATATGAAGCGGGCTTGGTACTGGGTATGACAAAGAGCCAGATATTTTTCAATGTAACGCTGCTCCAGGTAGTGAAGCGTATCATACCTCCGATTGGCAACGAGGTTATTACCCTGGTGAAAGATACGGCTCTTGCCCGCATTATTGCAAATAAGGAAATTGTTATGATGGCCGGAGATTATAGTAATAGAGGACTTATTTGGCCCCTCTTTGCCACAGGCATATATTTTCTTGCCTTTGTAGGTGCACTAACCATACTGCTTGATTGGATAGAAAAGAAACTGGGTTATTTCCGTGTATGAAAGAAAGGAGGGGATTTGCTTGGCGTTTTTAGAAGTTGAAGGTATTGAGAAATGTTTCGGAAACCACAAGGTATTGAAAAAGATTGATTTTTCATTGGAAAAAGGAGAGGTAATTGCGATTATAGGTTCTTCAGGAAGCGGAAAGACTACACTGCTGCGGTGCCTTAACTTCCTGGAAAGGCCTGACAAGGGAAGGATCATAGTAGATAATAAAATAATTTTTGATGCAGATGACCCCTCTACCCAGCGGGAAAGTGAAGTACGGAAAAAACGCCTGCATTTCGGCCTGGTTTTTCAAAACTTTAATCTTTTTCCCCAATATACGGTTCTGAAAAATGTTACGCTGGCAGCAGAACTGTTGGCCAGAGAGCGACCTGATTTCAAGCAGGATAAAAAAGCCATATTGAAAGAGATTCAGGACCGGGCAATAGAACTTCTTTCCCAGGTCGGACTGGCTGATAAGTTGGACTACTATCCTCATATGATATCCGGGGGACAACAACAGCGTGTAGCCATCGCCCGTGCACTGGCACTGGAGCCGGATATTTTGTGTTTTGATGAGCCTACATCTGCACTGGACCCTGAACTTACAGGGGAGGTGCTGAAAGTAATCAAGAATTTGGCAGAGCGCAACACCACAATGATTATTGTGACCCATGAGATGGATTTTGCACGGGATGTGGCAGACCGTGTCATATTTATGGATGACGGTGCGATTGTTGAACAGGGTTCTCCTCAGGAAGTGTTTGGAAATCCAAAGGAAGAGAGAACAAGGCAGTTTTTGACCAGGTATAACAAGGGTCAGGTATGATAAGGTTTAGGAAAATAAATCAGGCATAACAAAGGTTAAGAAAACAAAAAGCTTTGAAATTGTTTGCAGCATGCAAATAAATGGCGTGAGAGGTTTCTTTCACGTCATTTTATTACTTACACGTCATTTCATTATTTCTTTCACATTTATTACTTTTTTAAGTTTATTTTTTCTTTTCACATTATTACCATTAATTTTTCACATTATTTCATTTCACGTTATTTCAATATTTAAATATATTAAATATTAATGTTATAACTCGACCTTATTTTTACATAATGAGACCTCATCCTTGCTGTTTTGCCACAATTTTCAAAAATCGACAAAACTTTTTCTTATATGAAAGTAAGAATTGTAAAAGGAATAAATTTCTTTTACAATATAAGTACGAATATATGAATATTTGTAACAAAAACCAGGTGTATGGCTTTTTGATTATTGCACCACAAGAAGGCAGTACAGGGAATGATTTTTCGAATAATGTCTGAAAAATGAATATCACGTTGGTTCATATTCAGATGCCCACCACCGACAACTTAACATAAATCGGTTTGCCGGATTGAAGCAGTTTCAAAAAAAGATGTGAAGCAGTTTCAAAAGAAGATGCAGGGAACGGTTTTAGTTTGATGCAGAGAACGGTTTTAGCTTATATAAGGGGGATTGTCAATGATGGTCAAGATTTTGTTTGTTGTCGACTCAGCATCTGACAAACTGAACATCAAAGATGAATTAAGCAAATATTGCATATTCACTGCTTGCAGCGGTGCGGAAGCCATGCGCATACTTGAGCAACATGACGGGATTAATTTGCTTGTACTTGACCTTGACATGCCTGGTATGGATGGATTTGAATTTATGGAATTAATAAAAA
>JAMOAC010000372.1 GCA_023621975.1 Bacillota bacterium
AGGATAGATGTAAAATAAAAGCACAAAATGTAAAAAAGTTATAAAAAATTTTAAAAAAGGGGTAAGATACTATGCCAAGAAAAACTTTCAATGAATTAGCTTACAAGAACGTTAACGATTTCATCTATGGCTCGTCTATCCATCCCGTAAAATGCAAAAATGGCCTTGTTATAGGCGGCGGACAGATTTTCCCCGAACTTAACTTCACTCTTCCTACCATGTTAATCACCCAGGATACAATGCCAGAGGTTTTGCAGCAATATAAAAGCATTGTGGAAGACGCGTGCAAAAGGGCACGGGAGCTCCATGCACCGGGATTTGTCGTAGAAATTGAACTTCTTCCTCCAACTACCTACCATCCTGAATGGGGTATTGAGATAGTCAAAACAGTCAGAAATGTTATGTATGATTATGAGCAAAAATACGGCTTAAAAAGCGCTTTGAGGATAACTCCGGTTGATATCCGTGAAGACAAGGAATCTGTTCATATGTGGAGAGGCAGGCATTGGGAAGCCATTCTGCAAACCTTTGAAGGTTGTGCAAAGGAAGGTGCGGATTTCCTTGCTATTGAATCTATCGGAGGTAAGGACATCCACGATGATGCAATTGTATTCTGTGAAATCACAAAGTCCCTCTTTGCCCTTGGAATTTTAGGTACGCGGGATATGTCCAAATTGTGGAGCGCTATTGTAGACATTGCTGACAGAACCGGAAGCATTGCATCAGGCGATACTGCTTGCGGATTCTCCAACACTGCAATGGTTCTCGCCGACAGGGGATACATTCCTAAAGTATTTTCTGCAGTTGTCAGGGTTATGTCTGCCGTAAGAAGCCTTGTAGCCGTTGAAGAAGGAGCCGTTGGGCCTCACAAAGACTGCGGTTATGAAGGTGTATATGTAAAGGCTATTACTGGAATACCCATTTCAATGGAAGGAAAGTCAAGTGCATGTGCTCACTTGAGCCCTCTTGGAAATATTGCCGCAGCTGTTGCCGACTTGTGGAGCAACGAGTCAGTACAGAATATCAAGCTGCTGGGCGGCATGGCTCCGACAGTATCAATGGAGCAGTTGATTTATGACTGCAGGCTTATGAATGAAGCTTCAACAAGAGGAAAAGATCAGGCATTGCTGCTGAGAGACATGCTTACTGATTCCGACAGCTACTTTGACCCGCAGGCTTACGTATTGAGGCCGGATGTGGTACTGAGAATTTCAGAGAAAATTGTTAAGGAGAACGGCCACTTTAACAGGATAAAAGCAGCAGCCCTTGCAGCAATTGATGAGTTAAGAAAGGCTGTTAATGATAATAAGGTGCTTGTTGAAGAAAGGGAACAGTCCTGGCTGGATATCATGGAAAGCCAAATTGAAGCAATTCCGCAGGATGAAGAAGAATTCACCCGCCAGATGGTTGAGGAGAACGCATCTGACAAATTCGTACCGGAAAAATACGATTTATAAAATTAGTGTTATATAATAAGGCAAGTGACAGCATTAAAAGGCATAGTGTAAAAATAAAAGCAGGGAGATTCTTACTTAAGAATCTCCCTGTAAAGTCTGTCGGTTTTTAGTATGTGACCTGAAATCCAATCTGCAATGAAGGTAACCATATCAAGCATGACCTTGCTTTGATCTTCTTCTATATCTTCTACGTTAATTGCGGCAATCCTTTTAATAAAGAAGTTGTGTTCTGCCTTGTGTATGTCATAACCCTCAAAATTCTTTTCCCTCATTAACTTTTCTTCATAACTGAAATGGTATTTGGCATAATCCCTTAGCTCGTCAATAATCTGCATTATTTCATCATAGTGATCGTAATTGTCCTTTAGTGAAATAATCTCATAAAGCCTTGAGCCTATTTCAAACAGCTTCTGATGCTGCGAATCGATCTCGGGTATATCCAGCCTGAAAGCATCTCTCCATTTAAAAAGCATTTTTATGCGCCCCCGTTTTTTTACATTTGTACTTTATTAGCTTATTTACCCTTAAAAACGTGGCTTAAACAAAATAATCTTGCCTTATGTCAGTCAGGAAAATTCAATCTTTCGGCAGGCATGAGTTAATCTTTTATCAGCATAAATTAATCAAAGTTAATCTTTTATAAATAAGTCAGCCGTCCGCGTGTATTGACTCCTCCTATGCCCTTTTCCCCGGAAATTGTTAATTTGGCTACTTCGCTTGGTGTAACAATTTTTCTTGAATCCGTTACAGCCACCTTTTCGGCTACAATCGCCGGGTCAAGAGCATTTATCAAAATTCTTCCGGGAGAGCTTGCAAAGTTTGCCCCGGCTTCCATAAGGCCTTCAAAGTACGATTGACATGCACCGGCATAT
>JAMOAC010000021.1 GCA_023621975.1 Bacillota bacterium
GTCAACCACAATCGTTTCCTTGCACTTTTCCTTGATTTTTTCAATAATCCTTTCAGGATACTTTGCCTTCCCTATAATTACGGGCATGGGATCAATTTTTTGTTCGTTAATAATAAATTTACCCCCGCATTTCAAATACTCTGCCCATCTCATACTTTCAAGCTGTTCAAAGGAAATTATTATGTCAGCTTCTCCTTTTTCTATAAGTGGAGAATGAATTTTGTCCCCAATCTTTACATAAGTTACAACACTACCGCCTCTTTGCGACATTCCATGAACTTCTGATACTTTTACGTCATAAGATTTTTTCAAAGCCACGGCTCCAAGTATTCTACTTGCAAGCAGGGTACCCTGGCCGCCCACTCCCACTATCATTATGCTAAGATTTTGCACAGTCAGCACCTGCCTTTTCTATTGCATCAAATCTGCATACTTTCGTACACAGTTCACATCCAACGCACAATGCATCATTTATTTCAATATGGCTAGCCTTGTCAACTATTGCAGGACATCCGATTTTCATGCATGCCTTGCATTTTCTGCACTTTTCAGCGGAAATCCTTAAAGGACCTTTGAAGGTTACACTTCTTTTAAGAAGTGCACAAGGCCTTTGAGCTATGATCAGGGAAGGTTCATCCGCTTCAACTTCTTCCTTTACCACCTTTTCAAATTCATTAAGGTCGAATGGATCTGCAACTCTTACCCTGTCTATGCCAATTGCATTAGCCAGTTTTACAAGGTCCACCTGCCTGGTGGGTTCACCTTTTATGGTGAATCCGGTAGTAGGATTTTCCTGATGTCCTGTCATTCCTGTAATTGAATTATCCAGAATAATTACGGTAGAATTACCTTTATTGTATACAATGTCAATAAGGCCGGTTATACCTGAATGAATAAAAGTAGAATCACCTATTACAGCAACTGTTTTCCTGGAGAAATCCCTGCCTCTCGCCTTCTCCATACCGTGAGCCATGCCTATGCTTGCGCCCATGCAAACACAGGTATCCATGGCTTCCATAGGAGGAAGAGCGCCGAGGGTATAACATCCAATGTCCCCGTTTACAGTCAGTTTCAGCTTTTTCAGGACGTAGAATGTTCCCCTGTGAGGACAACCCGGGCACATTACCGGAGGACGCACCGGTATTGCCTCATTTACAGCCGCATTTGTTTCAATTTTTTCACCAAGTACTTTTTCCCTGATAATATTGGCGCTGAGTTCCCCGGTTACAGGAAGGAGATCCTTACCGGTTACTTCAATACCCATTTTTTTAATTTGATTTTCAAAGAAAGGTTCAAGCTCTTCAATTACATACAGCTTTTTAACCTGACCGGCTAATTCCCTTATTAGCTTTTCGGGTAACGGATATATCATACCGAGTTTTAAATATGAAACATCTCCGAAAGCTTCCTTTGCATACTGATATGCAATACCGCTTGTAATGACACCGATATCCCTGCTTCCCCATTCAATCCTGTTCAACGGCGTATTATCAGAGAACTCCCTTAACCGGGCCATTCTCTTTTCAACTTCTATATGGCGTTTACGCGCCATTGCGGGCATCATTACATATTTGTTGAAATCCTTGTTGTAATCTTTCAGCTTGTAATCCTCTTTTTCCCCCAGCTCAACCAGGCTCTGGGAGTGCGATATCCTGGTGGAAAGCCTTAATATTACCGGACAGTCAAATTCCTCACTTATTTTTAAAGCTTCCTTTACAAAATCTTTACATTCCTGGCTGTCGGATGGTTCAAGCATTGGAACCTTTGCAAACCTTGCATAGAATCTGCTGTCCTGTTCATTCTGTGAACTGTGCATGCCGGGATCATCTGCAACTGCTATTACAAGCCCGCCGTTTACTCCGGTATATGATACGGTAAACAGCGGATCTGCTGCAACATTTAATCCCACATGCTTCATTGAACATATTGAACGTGCTCCTGCTATGGATGCACCTATGGCAACTTCCAAAGCAACCTTTTCATTTGGAGACCATTCGCAGTAAATATTGTCATATTTAGCTGCTATAGCCTCGGTAATTTCCGTACTGGGTGTGCCCGGGTAAGCTGTAGCCACAGTAACTCCGGCTTCATAAGCCCCCCTTGCCACTGCTTCATTTCCTAGCATAAGTTTTTTCATTTGCAATCCCCCGATACATAATAAAATAAATATATAATCATTTGCTCTTATTAACCAAATTAACCTTTGTGCCGGCATTATGGCTGAAAAACCATAATGCCCGGTTATGCAGCACAAAGGTATTGTAAAGTTATTCTAATAATTATACTACATCTATCGTTAAATTGAACCTATTTCTAGATTGTAACATA
>JAMOAC010000421.1 GCA_023621975.1 Bacillota bacterium
ATCCACATATTGCGTTGCAATCTGGCCGTTGCGTGCCATAGTCTCTATATCTTCCCTGGATGCAACAAACCGTCCTTCTCCATGGGAAACAGGTATTGAATGTATGTCTCCAACCTTTACCTTCCAAAGCCAAGGCGACTTGGTTGATACCACTTTTGTCCTTACATAGCATGAAACATGCCGGCCAATAGTGTTAAATGTAAGTGTTGGGCTGTCATCCTTCAGATCCCTTATTTCACCGTACGGTAAAAGTCCAAGTTTGATAAGAGCCTGGAATCCATTGCATATACCGAGCATCAGGCCGTCACGCTGCTTGAGCATGCGCATGACAGCGTCCCTAACGTAAGGATTCCTAAAGGCCGTGGCAATAAATTTCCCGGAGCCGTCAGGCTCATCACCGCCGCTGAATCCCCCCGGAACCATGATTATCTGTGAATTGTCAATTTTCTTCACCATAATTTCTATGGTCTGCTCTATATCTTTTGCTGTCAAATTTCTTATAACCAATGTATCAACAACTCCACCTGCCTTTTCAAAGGCTTTTGCAGTATCGTATTCGCAATTGGTACCCGGGAAAACAGGCATGAATATCCTTGGTTTTGCTATTTTAATGGCCGGTCTGTGTGCCTTTGCCTGTTTATAAATGTAACTGTGCTGTACAGGCGTATCCTGTATTGCTTCCGTTTTCGTTGGGAATATTTCTTCCAGTGGCTGCTGCCACCTTTTTACCGCTTCATCAAGGTCAATCTTTACATCGCCAACTGTTATAACCTTCCGTTCACAGGTATTACCCAGCACAACATATTCCACGTTCCCGAAAATGCTTTCCAGGTCTTCGTCTTTTTCCATTTCAACTACTATCGAGCCGTAATCAGGTACAAAGAGCCTTGAAACATCCGCTGCGCTCGCAAATGTATCGCTGAATTCAAATCCTATTCCGTTTCCAAAACACATCTTGCTTATTGCTTCAGCTATGCCCCCGGCCTTTACAGTTGAGGCAGCCAGTATTTTCCCGGATTTAGCAAGGTTGTGTACCAGCGTAAAGTTTTTATGCATCTCGTCAAAATCCGGCAACAGGTTTTCATCCCGTTTAAGAGGAATTAACATAACCCTGCTTCCTGCTTTCTTGAATTCCGTAGAAACCACATTTTCAACATTAATCGTGTCAACAGCAAAAGCTACGAGAGTAGGAGGTACATTCATATTCTCAAATGTGCCGGACATGCTGTCCTTACCTCCTATTGCAGGAACACCTGTCATGATCTGAGTATAATATGCTCCCAGCAAGGCACTGAAAGGTTTGCCCCACTTTACCGGGTTTTGCCCAAGCTTTTCAAAATACTCCTGGAGCGTAAGTCTGGCTTTTGTATAGTCTCCTCCCATGGCAGCAACCTTTGCAAGAGCTTCCACTATCGCATATACGGCTCCGTGGAAAGGGCTCCATTTTGCAATGTCGGGATTGTAACCAAAAGTCATTATTGTACCTGTTTTTGTGTCTCCGTTCATCACAGGTATTTTGGCTGCCATTCCCTCTGAAGGGCTGAGCTGGTACTTTCCTCCAAAAGGCATTAAAACGGTTCCTGCGCCTATTGTACTGTCAAACATTTCAACAAGGCCTTTCTGGCTGCATACATTAAGCCTTTCAAGGTTTTTCAGCCATGCGTCCCTGACGTCAGGAAGACATTCTCTCAATTCATGAGGTACTTCGCTGAAGAAATCCTTATTCCCGTCAGGAGAGGCAACAACTACATTTGCGTAATGAACAGCGCCGTTGGTATCAAGAAAATCCCTGCTTATATCAACAATCATGTTGTTATTCCAAAACATTCTAAGCCTTCTGTTGCTGGTAACAATGGCTATGGGAGTGGCCTCAAGGTTTTCCTCGCCTGCTGCCTGTATAAATCTATCAACATTTTCTTTTGAAACAACTACCGCCATTCTCTCCTGGGATTCCGATATTGCAAGTTCCGTGCCGTCAAGTCCTTCATATTTTTTAGGTACTGCATCAAGATTTATGTCCAATCCTTCCGCCAGTTCTCCCACTGCAACTGATACGCCGCCTGCGCCGAAATCATTGCACTTTTTAATCATCCGGCTAACATAGGGGTTTCTGAATAACCTCTGTATTTTTCTTTCAGTGGGAGGATTTCCCTTCTGCACTTCCGCTCCGCAAGTATAAAGTGATTTCTCCGTATGCTCTTTTGATGAGCCGGTAGCACCTCCGCAACCGTCTCTGCCTGTACGTCCTCCCAGAAGAATGATAACATCGCCCGGCACAGGCTTTTCCCTTACAACGCTCGACCTTGGTGCCGCACCGACGACAGCTCC
>JAMOAC010000456.1 GCA_023621975.1 Bacillota bacterium
CTGTGGAAATGAGGAAATAATGAAGGCTATTATTGAACCAATTGGCACAAAAAGGTTAAGAGAAATAGTCAGGCCCAAAGAAAAGGTTGTAATAATAACCAGCGACATTACTCGGCCAATGCCAAGCAAACTAGTTCTGCCTGAAGTAATAAATGAGTTACTTTCCGGGAATGTAGAACCTGAAGATATAAAAATAGTTTTTGCCTTGGGAATCCACAGAAAACATACTGAACAAGAAAAGAAATATCTTGTGGGAGATACAATATATCAACAATTTGACTGTATTGACAGTGATGCAGACGATTGTATATATCTTGGTACAACATCCTATGGTACACCTGTAGATATATTCAGGCCGGTTGCAGAAGCTGACAGGCGAATATGCATCGGAAATATCGAATATCATTATTTTGCTGGATACAGCGGGGGTGCTAAGGCGATTATGCCGGGTGTTTCAAGCAGAGCCGCTATCCAGGCTAATCACAGCCGAATGGTTATAAAGGGAGCACATGCTGGGGAGTTAGATGATAATCCAGTAAGAAAAGACATAGATGAAGTCGCAGATTTTATTCCTATAGATTTTATTGTAAATGTAGTACTAGACGAAAAAAAGAATATAATCAAAGTAGTTGCCGGACACCATATTGAAGCGCATAGAGAAGGATGTAAGCTCCTTGACCAGATATACAAGGTCAGGATACCGGAAAAGGCAGATATTGTTATAGTTTCGGCTGGAGGGTATCCGAAGGATATCAACCTGTATCAGGCGCAAAAAGCTCTTGATAATGCCAAGCATGCTGTGAAGAGAGGAGGTATTATTATACTTGTTGCCTCCTGCAAAGAAGGATTTGGTGAGAAAGTTTTCGAAAGATGGATGCTTAATGCTGGACCGCCAGAAGATATGGTAAAGAAAATACGAGAAAGTTTTGAACTTGGAGGACATAAAGCTGCAGCTATAGGTATGGTACTTCGTGAAACAAAAGTATTTCTTGTTTCCGACCTTGGAGATCAGCTTGTAAAAAAGATTTTCATGAGACCTTTCGGAAGTGTGGAAGAGGCATTAAATGAAGCATTTAAAGAAATGGGACCTGAAGCAAAGGTGTTTGTAATGCCTGATGGAGGTTCCACCCTACCTGTGCTGGATGATTGGCACGTGGTATTATAGATAGAAAATTTTGCAATAGCGTATTAGATAAAAATTTAAAATATGATATATGAATGTAAATAGGAAAAATATATGAAGGAAAAAATGAGGAAGAGGTTGTGTTATGCTTGAACCATTAAAGAAAACAAGACTGTATGAAGAAATAATAAAGCAGCTTATAGATTTGATAAAAAAAGGTGTTCTTAAGCCTGGCGACAAGCTTCCTACTGAAAGGGATTTAGCCCAGCAGTTAAATGTTAGCAGAACTGCAATAAGGGAAGCTCTCCGTTCGCTTGAAACAATGGGCTTCATTGAGTCCAGGGTGGGAGAAGGCACATTTGTCAAAGCAATAACCATAGATAATATTATTGATCCTTTTTCAACTATTCTTTCACAGGATAAAAAACTCATGATGGAGCTTATAGAGGTCCGTTTGTTATTGGAGGTAGAAATAGCAAAGCTTGCAGCACGCAGAATAAATGCCGATAAAGCATTAAATATAAAAAAAGCTATGGAAAATATGGAAAAAGAGATTAAGGAGGGCGGGATAGGTTTAAATGGCGATAATGAATTTCATAATGCTCTTGCTGCTGCTGCAGGTAATACCGCTATGATGAAAATTCTCAATATGTGTGGCGATCTTCTTAGTTCTACACGGCAGGCAACTCTTGAAATCCCCGGTCAACCTGAAAAATCCCTGGAAGATCATAGAAAAATTTATGAAGCTGTTAAAAGAGGAGATGAAAAAGCTGCCTCCAAATTTATGAGAGAACATCTTATAAAAGCGTATAAAAATCTTGAGAGCCTTCCAGAAATATAGAGCAAAGTGTTACTAATAATCAAAATATTTTACTTTTTTAAGGAGAATGAGTATAAATATACGAAAGGGGAATACAATGATGACCATACTGGAAGAATCGTTAAAGCTTCATAAAGAGTGGAAGGGTAAGATAGAAGTAATCAGCAGAGTATCAGTCAATAATAAAAAGGATTTATCGTTAGCATATACACCAGGTGTTGCCGAACCATGCCTGGTCATACAAAAAGATATTGACCTCTCATATGAGTATACAAGGAGATGGAATCTTGTTGCTGTGGTAACGGATGGGACAGCGGTGTTGGGATTGGGTGATATTGGACCTGAAGCCGCTATGCCGGTTATGGAAGGAAAATGCGTGCTTTT
>JAMOAC010000096.1 GCA_023621975.1 Bacillota bacterium
GCTTCTCTTGTAATTAAAGCCAGATCATATGCGGAAGTGTAGTGATTTTCATCATGAAAACCGTGGGGATTAGTAAAGTGTGTGTTAGTTGCTCCTAATTCCGAAGCTCTGGTATTCATTAGCTCGCAAAACTTTTTTAGAGCTTCCTGATATTCCATCTCGGGATCTGCTGCTATAATGCGTCCTATATGGGCTCCAATGGTGAGGGCAGCATCATTGCCTGAGGGAAGCATAAGACCAATAAGAAGGTTTTTTAAAGAGATTTTTTCATCAATATCTATACAGGCCAGGCTGCTGCCTCTGGGGGCCAAATTGGCTTCACCGCCTACTGTTACAATTTCGTTTAAATCTCCGTTTTCAATGGCCAACAAAGCAGTCAGGATTTTAGTGGTACTGGCAGGATACAGCTTTTTATCCTTGTTCTTTTCAAAAAGCACTTTACCCGTTTTTTGTTCAATCAAAACAGCTCCTTCAGCCTCCAATTCCAATATCTGAGAAGCTGGTGTTTCTGCATTTTCGTCATCTTCGATAAGATTATTGTTGTCATTGTTATCATTTTTGGTGGATTCAATGGCGTCATCCTGATTATACTGGGAAGTTTCCTGATTGTTTAAGGCTATGGCAGGGTCAGTGTGTAACAGTGCTGCTATTAACAGTAAAAAAATCAATAAACGTTTCATTACTAAAACCCCTTGTTTCGTCTATTTGAGAAAAATAAAAGTTCAGCTTTTAGTATAGCAGATTGTGGGTACAATTGTACAGAACAAATTCAATTTTGCTGAATTATGTGTTGGTATAAATCAGCTGATTTTGAAGCATCGGCCAATTTCATCCATTGACTTAAAGTTTGTTTTAATTCAACTTCAATATAATACAGACATAAAATTGTTTTCTTTTTCCAAAAAGTTCATCAATTAAAAGGAAACTCAATAAATTTATAGAATATATTGGTTAGAATAATATCATGGAACAAAAGGTGAGAAACATGCTACAGATTGATAAACATCAAAACAAAGTTTTGTTGGCAATGCTCACTGTTTTGGTGTTATTGACGGGTGTGTATGTTTTCAGAAACCTTGGTGTTCTTGGTATCAGTGATAAAGAAACCGTTAAGGAATATGAACAAAGGGAGCTTCTCATTAATGCTCAAATGAAAAATGAAATGGCGGTATCGGGCAGTGCCGGTGGCACTGGGTACAACGAATCTCCTGAGAAGATAAATAAGCTTCCCCAAAAAATAAAGGTATACGTAACAGGTCAGGTAAAAAATCCGGGCGTGATAGAGGTTGATGAAGGCAGTCGCTTGATTGATGTGATAGAGCTGGCGGGAGGTGTGCTTGAAAATGCGGATTTGAATCGGATTAATCTGGCAGCAAAGGTTAAGGATGAGGGGATGTATTACATTCCCGAAATAGGTGAAGAAATTCATGGCCATAATATATATGACACAGCTGGGAATGATCCTTCCGGTTTATCTTCCGAGTCCGGACAAAAAATAAATATTAACACAGCCGATGAGGCCACGCTTGATACTCTCCCGGGAATTGGTCCCAGCAAAGCTCGGCGTATTATAGAATATCGAAATCAAAATGGACCATTCCAATCAATTGAAGAAATAAAAAATGTATCAGGAATAGGAGATAAAACCTTCGAACAGTTGAAGGATCTGATAGCTGTTGAATAGCCCTGATCAGCATCACCGGCAGGCTGTTAAATTGATTTTAAAATGGGCTTATGATAAAATAAACCTTGCTTATAGGCACAGTTCATAAAAGGGAGTGACAAAAAATATGGCAAAGAGATTACTGTTAGTGGACGATGAACCCGCGATCATAAAAGGTCTTAAGTTCAGTCTGGAACGGGATGGATACGAGATTGATGCTGCTTATGACGGCGAGGAAGCGTTGCAGATGTTTAATGAACATCAGTACGATCTGGTGGTGCTGGATGTAATGCTTCCAAAGCTTGACGGTCTGACAGTTCTGCAACGGATACGTGAAAGGTCTACTGTACCTGTTATTATGTTAACTGCCAAGGGTGAAGATATGGACAGGATATTGGGGCTGGAATACGGTGCCGACGACTATTTGACAAAGCCTTTTAATATTCTGGAACTTAAAGCCAGGATAAAAGCTATTTTCAGACGGGCCGGCAGTACCCAAAATGACCGGCAGACAGTTCAGGTTAAGAATATGACCATAAATCTGGCCAATCGCAGTGTGACCATAGACGGAAAGGAAGTAAACTTAACTGCAAAAGAATTTGATTTGCTTCATCTTTTTGCTACCAATCCGGGCAAAGTATTCAGCCGCGAGAACAATTAT
>JAMOAC010000037.1 GCA_023621975.1 Bacillota bacterium
TTGGATATCACAACTTCTCAAATCGATAAGGGATGCTTAAATAAAGGATGCTTAAAAAAGATAGATACAGGGGGAATACTTTTTTCAAAAACCCAGAGTATCTTGACGCTATCCGGCTTCAAAAAAAACTTGCATCCTTCAGGACTGAAAAATATAATAAATATGCTGAAAATATGTTAAACCTGTTTGGAAGTGAGCAAGCAATGGAAAAAGTTTACGTTGATTTTGACAATGGAATACCTCGTTACGTATATACTGGATGTACAAACTGTTCCAGCATTATGGGAATAAGCATGTGCAGTATCACCAACAGGGGCTGTTGCTACTATTATCCAAAATATACCCTTATCGATATACAGAGAATGGTCAAGACACTAGAGGGCATAAAATTTCTGGATTCAATAATGCAGCTGCGGGTTAAGGAAGTTAAAAGCTTTCAAATAGTTGCCAAAGGCTATTTTGATCAACAGGGCTATAATGACTACATCAAAGGAAAAAACAAAATCAAAGCCGGTATTATACAGGATCATTCCATATTCTTCAAAGCCTGCCCTTTTGTAAAAAGTGGTTATGGATGTACACTTCCCCCGCGTTATCGCACATATGTATGCAACTTCTTTTTATGCGATGAAGTTGTTCAAAGCATGAAAAGCAATGATTACTTTGAACTTTATATTAAAGAACGGGAAAGGTATGTGCGGTGGGCAGAATGGGAAAATATGTCGCTAAAGAAAGTGCTCATGGAATACAATGTTGATCTTGTAAGGGATTATGAAAACACTGTAAAGATATTGCAAGAGATACCGATGAATATCTATGAGTTTCCCAAACTGCACCCTATAATTATACACACAGGCTCCAGCCGGGGAGCCTGATGCCCAGGTTTATTTCTGATTACGCTGAAGTTTTTTCCTGTACCTCTTGATTTTGTTCCAAAACCTGAATATTACGCCTTTTTGCTCCTCCATGCGAAAATACTTACCGGTATTTCGAGGAACAAATACGATGCCTAAGTTGTCAATTCCATTGATATAATCTGTAAATTCAAAAGTTAAGATTTTATCCTTGCGTTTAACGTCCACCCAAACCACACAGGGGTATTCTCCCAGTACCTCATACAGCATCTCCTGGCTGCTGATATTTTTCCCATTGACATTTAACAGTATATCTCCCCGTTTAATTCCCATCTTCTCAGAAGGTGACTCTGGAAGCACCTCAAGAACTCTAAGTCCGACCCACGGAACACCAAAGGCCGGCTCACCCTTCATTTGCCCTTTTTTGCCCGCAATTACTAACAGTTCATGAAACAAGGGAACACTTATTGCCGCAACATACTTCATCCAGTATATTCTGGAAGAGACTATAGCCAATATCAATACTGATATACTATATACCGCCAGCCAGAAACCCGTTTGCCGGGCTCTTTCGTCAGGCAGCCTGGTAATTGCTATATCGCCGTACCCCAGCACGGCAACAATGGGAAAAAGAGCATACACCTGAGATATATTCTGAGGCCTGAACAAAGGCCACCAATCGGGCATGCTCACCCCACCACCATTTGCAGCCAGCTGAGCACCAGTGCACGGAATAACCAGTACCACCAAAGGTATAGGCCACATCTTCTGCAAAAGATACGCACCGACCGGTTTAAACCTGCTGTGTTCCACCCACACCGGTAAGCTATCCCGGTGTCCATCTGCCAATATCAACATGCTTTCCATAAAGTGCAAAATTCCTATAAGGGCGATAAGAGCTGATACATCTATTTTAGGCCATCCCGTTATAAGATTCAACAGGGATACAATACCCCCGGCATACGAAAAACACATATATCGCTGGTTAAACAACATCAAAACCAGCGCCAACGGCCAGATAAACAGTATAGCATGATAATCGATTGTTATACCGATAAGCACTATCAGCAAACTGGCCATAAGGCCAATGAGCATGCCAAAAAAAACCACGTTGGCCAGCTGAGTACTGACAGGATTGCGAAGAATGCCCAACCAGTATTCTTCCAGTTGGGCATTTCTTCTGATATGCAAATATGCAAACATGACTACTATGATAAAGAATAAACTGGTTATCGAATGGGCAAACGACGTAACAAGCAGTTTTATAAAGGACAAATTCAAGCCCTCCTCAAATTTTCATTGCAGCTTTTCTTTTATCTCCTCAATTGCCCTTTGCAACTGGTTGTCAAGCTCCAATGGCAGCTCGCCATTTGGATTCTTAGCCAAATATTCTTTGGCCTCCTGGCTCATTTCTACTTCAATATCCGGAATAATTCCTTGTCCGTGAATGTCCCGTCCCTTTGGGGTGA
>JAMOAC010000178.1 GCA_023621975.1 Bacillota bacterium
TGTCCTTGGCGGCCATAATCAGCCTGAAAGAAGGTCCGTTCACTGTGCAAGCAGGAAACAATCCGCCAAATGACAGTAAATTATCGGCACAAGGAGGCTGTCGGTTTTTATGATAGTAGACATACACACCCACTGTTTCCCTGATAAACTTGCATCAAGGGCTATACCACAGCTGGCCGATAAGGCCGGCATACTGCCTCATACTGATGGGACAATTAAAGCCTTAAAAGAATCTATGAAAACCGCTGGAGTAAGAGTAAGTGTCCTTCAACCAATTGCGACAAAACCAGAGCAAACGCCGGTAATCAACAGCTGGGTCGTCAATGTACAGGACAAAGCCATAATAAGTTTTGGCACCATACATCCGGCTTATCCGTTATGGCAGAATGAAATTAAAGCATTGGCCCAGGCAGGAATTCCCGGTGTTAAATTTCATCCTGATTATCAGAACTTTTTCGTTGATAGTCCAGAGCTTTTTCCAATATATGAAGCCATTTTCAAACACGACATGATAATCCTCTTCCATGCCGGAATAGATATAGGGTTACCCTCACCTTGCCATTGTACGCCGGCCATGTTAAGCAGCCTGTCAGACACATTTCCGGGTGCTCCAATAATTGCTGCCCACATGGGAGGTTACCTGCTGTGGGAAGATGTAAAACGCTATCTGGTAGGGCGGGACATCTACTTTGATACATCCTATTCCTTCGCAGCTCTAGGTTCAGAGGGAATGACGGAAATAATAAAATCCCACGGAGCCGATAAAATATTATTTGGCACTGATTCCCCGTGGGCACAACAACAAACGGAAATCTCCAATATTCGCTCACTTCCATTGGAAGATAAAGATATTGAAGCTATACTGGGTAATAATGCCCGAAAACTTCTTAAATTAGACACAAACCCAAATATATGTTAGTGCCGGCGTCCCCTCGTCTTTATATAATTTTTAATAATTTCCGAAATCCAGCTTAACTCCTCCACTTTAAATACATATATGAGTACAAAATACACCAGCATTCCTGCCCCAATAATCAGCCCCAGCACAACAAAGCTGACAATTCTGCTGACCGAATCAAAGTAGGATGCGGCAAAATTATTCAGCACATACACTACAAACCCCATTATCATCGATGCAGCAGTGCTCTTTATAAACACCAGCAGAATGCTGCGCCATCCTATGCTCCCCAGTTTCTTTTTTAAACTCGCAAACATTAAAAATGTCATAATGATAATTGATATGCTTGTGGCCAGAGCTAAACCGCTGTGCTGCATATAACGTATCAAAATAAGATTAAACACTATATTGGCGACCACCGACGCAATTCCGTTGAGCATGGGAGTTTTTGTATCATGCAGTGAATAGAAAGTCCTGTTGAGAATATCCCGATATCCGTAAAAAACTATTCCCAGGGAGTAAAACATAAGGGCAGAGGCTGTCATTAAAGTAGCCCGTTCATCAAAGCGTCCCCTTTCAAACAATACCGATACTATAGGCTGTCTGAGTACAACGGCCCCTACAGAAATGGGAACCAGCAACAAGGTTATAACATTAAGACCATTCACCAGAGTCTGCTTAAAACCGTCCATATCCTTTTCAGCATTAAGTTTTGAAAGCAGAGGGTAAACAACTACCGATATCGAGGATGAAAAAACTCCATAGACAAAAGCATTAAGCCGATTAGCAAAATTAAGGGCGGAAATGCTTCCCTCGGGCAAGCCGGAAGCCAGCATTCTATCCACAAGAGCATTTAGCTGTTGTATTGCCATGCCCATCATTACAGGTATAGCAAGTATTGCCACTTTTTTTATATACGGATCCTTAAAACTCAGCAACCTGGAATATCGATAGCCATTTTTCTTCAAACTGGGTATTTGAACAACCACCTGCATGGCCACACCCGCAACGGTGCCGTACACCAAGCCGTATATGCCTACTAAATCGCTGAGCAATAGCATAATTATTATAAAAATATTATAAGTAATACCTGTTAAAGCCGGAATAACAAATTCATTGTTGGATTGCAGAAAACCCATATACACATGGGCAGCTCCAATAAATATTATCATAGGAAAGGTTATCCTGGTCAGTTGAACTGCCAACTCCAGTGTTTGTCCCTTAAAACCCATGGCAATAACCGAAACTATGGGTTTGGTAAAAATCATTCCCAAAACAGCCAATACTGTACTTGCTAAAACTATTATGTTCAAAAGCTTATTTGTAAAATTGACGGCTTGATCTTTTCCCTTATCCAATCTTATATCAGAATAGATGGGAATGTAGGTTGTAGAAATAGCCGTGGC
>JAMOAC010000158.1:0-2304 GCA_023621975.1 Bacillota bacterium
AGCTTCCAAGATTAATCCTTAGGCTTCATTGTAGGGAACAGGAGAACGTCCCTTATTGAATACGAATCTGTCAAAAGCATTATTAAACGGTCTACTCCAATTCCCAGTCCACCTGTAGGAGGCATTCCGTATTCAAGCGCGGTCAGAAAATCTTCATCAATCATATTCGCCTCCTCGTCCCCTTTTTCTCTTTTCTTCATCTGCTCTATAAACCTCTCTCTCTGGTCAACAGGATCATTCAATTCTGAATATGCATTTCCCATTTCCCTGCCTATTATAAAGATTTCGAACCTCTCGGTAAGCTCCGGCCTGTCAGGCTTTCTCTTTGTCAAAGGGGATATCTCTACAGGGTAATCGTATATAAAGGTTGGCTGAACAAGGTGTTCTTCCACGAATTCTTCAAACAATGCATTCAAAACTTCGCCTTTTGTCATGTCGTCCTCGACATGAACATTTTTATCTTTTGCTATCCTTCTTGCCTCCTCATCGCTGGAAATTTGGTCAAAATCAATACCGGTATATTTCTTTACAGCTTCACACATGGTAAGTCTTTCCCACGGAGGCGTAAGGTCTATTTCCTGGCCCTGGTACGTAATTTTTGTTGTACCGAGAACCTCTTTGGCAACATATGAAATCAGGCTTTCGGCCAGTTCCATCATTCCTTTATAATCAGTATATGCCTGATATACTTCCATCATTGTAAACTCGGGATTATGCTTAATGGACATTCCCTCGTTTCTGAACATCCTGCCCATCTCATAAACTCTCTCAAGCCCCCCTACAATCAGCCGCTTAAGGTAAAGTTCAGGAGCTATTCTTAAGTAAAGGTCAATATCAAGTGTATTATGGTGCGTAATGAACGGCCTTGCAGCAGCACCGCCCGGAATTGTATTCAAAAGCGGGGTATCCACTTCAAGGAAATCCCTGTCATCAAGGAACTTTCTTATTGCTTTTATAATTTTGCTTCTGGTTATGAAAGTTTTCTTTACTTCCGGATTTACTATGAGATCCAGGTACCTTTGCCTGTACCTGAGGTCAACGTCCTTTAATCCATGCCATTTTTCAGGAAGCGGCAGAAGGGACTTTGCAAGCATTATAATCTCTTGTGCTTTTATGGAAATTTCGCCTTTGCGTGTTCTGAAAACCTCTCCTTTTACTCCGATTATGTCGCCTATGTCAAATTTTTTGAAATCTTCATATGCTTCCTGCCCGACTTCATCTATCCTGACATAAATCTGGATTTTTCCGTCCCTGTCCTGGACATCGCAAAAGCTGGCCTTGCCCATTTCTCTCCTTGACATCATTCTTCCGGCTACCGATACTATCTTGCCTTCCATGGTTTCAAAATTTTCCACTATATAGGCGCTTGAGTTAGTAACGTCATATTTAACAATTTTAAACGGGTCTTTTCCGTTCTCCTGCAGTTCCTTGAGTTTCTGCCTTCTAATTTTTATAAGTTCATTTGTGTTTTCAGGCTCCATCACATTATTTCCCAAATTTTCCGACATTACTTGTCCTCCTTATAAGCTAACAAAATAAAATATTACCCTATAAAAATACCTGATATAAAAATAAAAATTTAATCAATTAATCAGCAAAGTTTTATTCCTTGACACTAAATAACAGCTTACATAGCATGTAAACTGTTATTTTTCCCGTTACCATTCTATTATATATTAAAGTTGATAGATTTTACAACTTTTATGGCTTTCATTTGAGAATTTCAAGAATTTTCAGTTTAATTGTACCATCCGGTACAGCTACTTCCACCACATCTCCTTTTCGTTTTCCAATCAATGCTCTTCCTACAGGTGACTCATTTGAAATCTTGCTTTTTGCCGGATCGGCCTCCGTTGAACCAACAATCAGATATTCTACCTCTTCATCGAACTCCATATCATAAAGCCTTACACGCGAACCAATGCTCACCTTCTCCGTGCTTACTTCATCCTCGTCAATAACTCTTGCCCGCTTCAATATACTTTCCAACTGGGCTATCCTGCCTTCTACCTGTGCTTGCTCATTTTTGGCTTCATCATATTCAGAGTTCTCAGAGATGTCACCAAATGAAAGGGCATGCTTTATTCTCTCTGCTATTTCTCTTCTTTTTACGCTCTTGAGATATTCTAGTTCGTCCTCTAGTTTTTTTAAGCCCTCATAAGTCAATACAACTTCCTTGTTGATCATACGAAGCCTCTCCTTTACTTAAAAATTTTGTGTTGATAATATATCCATTTGCATGGTATTTATTCTGTATTTCGTACCAGCAAAATTATACTATTTATACTTTCAATATAATAAGCA
>JAMOAC010000158.1:2318-3353 GCA_023621975.1 Bacillota bacterium
ATAAGCAACAATAAATAACAGCACTGATAATACAGTGCCAAAGATACTTACCAAATTTCTTACTGCGTGGAATTTAAGCAAGAAACAACCTTCAGCATTTGTATTTTTGATAATTATAGACCACAAAATATGCCTTGTCAATAATTGTACTATTTCGTACTTTTGGCAATTTTCCCATGTAATCCTATAAAATCCGATATTGAATATCCTTGTTCATTAAATTCCTTGCTTATGCTTGTCATTAATTCATAAATCAAATTATATTCCGTAATGTTTGAAATCATTTTAGCTTCCATCCCCAACCTGCTGCATATTATCATTTCCGCAATTTCCAATCTGCTGAAACTGCCGGAGATTTTCCGCGGTATTTTCGACGCAAGATATGCAGGTATTACTACATCAATACCGTTTATAACGGTAATGTCACCGGGCATTACCACATTATTTAATTTCCCGTAATTTATGACAATTGCCCCTTTTTTTATCCGAGGCCTGTATGTCATCGAAGACAGGTCCCCCAGGTTTATAATAATATCTGCATCTTTTAAGGCGTATAAGCTGTCGCTGATTATTCCTATCGAAAGCCCCGATTCTTCATAAATTCGGTTTACCTCGTCTTCTATATTTTCCCTGCTGCGGGTGAATATATTCAAGTACTTCACCAAGGGCAGAAGGCAGCTGATGAAGGCAAAAAGCTCTCCTTTGCTGTTTCCTTCTATTATTGCCACTTCGCAATTATATAGGTTTTCAATTCTTCCGCCTGCCAGGCTCCTTAATATCCTTTCAATTAAAGCCCGGAACAATATATCCCCTTTGTACATAATCAGTTTAGGTCTGCCGGGCTCACAAATATCTTTTATGGCCTTCATCTTTTCGGAAATAACACAGTTCTCCAGCCCCTTTTTTTCGCACAGCTGCGAAATAATCCCTGCGGCTTTACGCTTTTCTTTTTGCGTCATTTCCTCCAAATTATACGGCAGTTCAATTAAATTCAGGGTCAGATCTTCATACAACTGACACTCTCTGATGAAATCA
>JAMOAC010000216.1 GCA_023621975.1 Bacillota bacterium
CTTTTAAGTAGTCAAAATGGTGCTCAGCGCGGACATTGTATGGCATGATGTCCACATTTCTTTCTTGCAAAATCTCGGCATTCGCCTGAGAAATAGCTGTAGGCTTCCATATGAGGGCCGAGCGCTTTTCTGTCTTACTAAAGCTCCTGCCTCTCAGTATGATAAAGGGCTCGGGCATATAGTCAAAAGCCACGGCATAAGCGGGGGTATACCTGAGCATATTGGTGGTAACTTTGCGTATGCGCTTGATGTTTTTATCAAATACACTTTTTTCAGTATTTTTGTACTCGTTTAGCCGCTCACTTATGTCCCTGGCGACCTCTTCGTCCAATTCGACCGTGTCAATTGCCAGTGGCCTGCTGTAGTTGGGGTCCAAACCTTTCAGCAGCTTATCTTTTCTCTGTTCAATCTCTCGATCTAAAACGGTGCCTGTAATGGCTTCAAATTGGATTTCTTTTTTTACTTCATACACCACATGCTTAATCCCTTCATTTATTGACAGCCGGCCCAGCTCGCTTATCCTTTCATCTTCAATGTGTCTGTAGGCCTTTTTTAGCAATTGGAGGGTTTTGATGACGAGTTTTGGATGTAAGCCTGTAACTTTACATATAGCATCAACAGAGGTCAAACCCGCATCATACAATTTAAGAACCAGAAGCTCTAAAGATTCATACTCTTCCCTTATGTACTCATCGGCATCTACCAAAGCCACCGAGATTGGACAATAAAAAAAATGAAAATACTTCAGCTGCCCCAATTCAAACAGCTCCGGACAACTTACCCGAAAGATGTCCAGGGCTTGTGTTGTCTTTTCTATATTTATGCTTTTCTTTGGTCTTTCACAAATTTCATCCATGATTAATCACCACTTGCACGCTTTAAAAATTCCCGCGAACTGATAAGCTGGCCGGCACCGGCCATTACCCTATCCACCAAGTACTTGATAAAGCGGGAAAATTCCCTTTCACTTCTGTTAGGCAGCGGTTGTCCGTCTTCGCCTTTTTCTTCATATTCACAGGATGACAGAAAATCCATATCCCCTATGATGACTAGCTGCTTCTGGCATCGTGTAAAAGCAACGTTTAACCGGCGTAGTTCAGACAAGAAGCCTATCCTTGGAGTGTTTGAGGGCCTGGTATTGCTCCTTGTAAAACTATATATAATCATCTTTCTTTCTTGGCCTTGGAAGCTGTCTAATGTGGCCACCATCTCGTCAATCTCTTCCGGGCTCAGTTTAGTCAATTTACTCTTTAAGGTTTTTTTTATGTGCTGCACTTGCTTTTTATACGGTGCTATTATCCCTATGTCTTTAGGGCTAAGGCTTTCAGCCTCTTTTCCTTCAAAGATTTTTTTCAGAATCAACAAAATTATTTCCGCTTCATAAGAGTTAAAATATCCGCCCTCCTTATGAGGCGTTTCCCTTCTATCTGCAAAATCACCGGTATCGATTACTGCCAACGGTCTGGAAAACATTTGGGGGCAAAGGGGTCCCAAGTTTTTCTTAGCATCAACGGAAAAATATTGGTCATTGTAGAATTGGTGAGATACTATATCTGCAATTTCAGCAGGCATTCGAAACTGCCACTTTAGCATCGTCTTGTTTTCCTCCGGCAGGGGGGTCTTGGTAAACAGGTATTCAAAAAAACTCATTTCCAGCAAATCCATCGGCACTCCGTCCAACTTGCAAAGCTCCGCCACCTTGTCATTTACAATAGGCGGAATCTGAAGGTAGTCTCCCAGCAGCAGGTTCTTTTTGGCTCTGGTCATAGGCACAATAATATTGTGCACCTGAATCTGACCTGCTTCGTCGATAATTGCAACATCAAAATCCACATCTGCGAATTTGCGGTTTGTATTAATTCCTATACATGTGGCGCCCACCACATTAGCGCTTTCTATGAGTATATTTGTCATTATTTCATTTCGCTTTGCTTTGAGAGAGGCTTCCCATTCATCAAGGGCGGCACTTGCCTTTTCTATATTGGCCTTGCTTTCCATGCACTTTGCCCTAAACTCATCTAATTCCGCAATCGACAGGCTAAGTTCCTCTGTTTCAAGTTCGTACGTAATAGTGCTGTAAGGGGAATCAAATTCCACTTTTAATTCTCTGTATGGAGCAAGTTGCTCAAGCAGTTGATTATATCTATTTTTCAAGTTTTGCAGCTCAGGCTTCTTTAATGAATCAATAATATTTGCAAACCGTTGGTTGTATCTTCTTACTTGCTCTACATACTCACTGCGGATTTTATTAAACTCCGTTTGCAGTCTCGATAAATCCCGTTTTACACCTACTGTATATAT
>JAMOAC010000374.1 GCA_023621975.1 Bacillota bacterium
GGCTATTTTTCCAAAATACAAACCATGGTTGCAGCTGGTGATGTGCCGGATGTAATTCGTATAGCTATTGAAGGCTTTCGTATATTCCAAGAAGCTGATTTGATTATTCCTTTCGATGATTTTCTTGATAAATATCCGGAGACACAGGAGGTTGTTGAAGGACAACATCCGAATCTGATGGCTCCTTTTATAGTTGACGGCAAGACATATGGCATTACATTTGACTGGAACAATGTAGTCACCCATATAAATACTAATATTCTGAAAGAACGAGGCCTTGAAATGCCTCCGGCCGACTGGACCCTTGATGATTTTCTGGAATACGCAAAGAAAATGACGTTTACAAGAGAAGACGGTACTCAAGTTTATGGCTATGCTATACCTAATTACTATTTCGGTGCATCAGCCTGGTTTTTCAATAACGGAGGCAGTGTTCTGAATGAGGATTGGACCGAATGTACCCTTGACTCTCCGGAGGTTATAGAAGTAGTACAATTCTGGCACGATTCAATATATAAATACGGAGTCGCACCGCGGCCTCCCTTCGATGCCGGTGTTGCCTTTCAAAATGATCAGCTTGGTATGTACTGCGCCGGCCGCTGGCCACTCAAGGGTTATGTAGAGAGTGAATTTGACGCTGTTGACGTTCAATATCTTCCTACTATGAAAACCAATCAGGTAATATTCGGTTCGGGCATATATCCGGTTCTTAAAGCTTCAAAACATCAGGAAGAAGCATTTAAATTGGCTGTTAAATTATCAAGCAAGGAAGCTCAAATGAAAATATTAGAAGTATCACACATACCTGCACATAAGGAAGTAATGGATGAGGTGCTCACCAAAGCGACGTTCCCCAAAAACAGCATAATCTTCAGGAACAGTGCCGATATGGCAAAAGCAGTCGAGTCTCCGGCCGAATACGGAGATACACAGGCAATTTTTGACAGATACCTTTCATCGGTGTTAGCAGATGAAATGGATGCCGGAACAGCTATGAAAAAGGCAGCTGAAGAAATTAATGACATACTCCGACAAAAGCAGTCCAAATGATCTGAATATTTCCGTATGAAATTATGCAGCTTCCATAAAGAATAGTGATGATACCCTATTCTTCATGGAAGCTGCCTTTGATTATTGAATTAACCATTATGGAGATCGTTTTTACAGGTGGTGAATTGCAATGAGTTATAATTCATCAACTTCGGTTAAAAAACGCAAATACAGATATGGTGAGGTTAAATCAGCGTGGTTATTTCTTACACCCGCCGTTATTCTGTTTGCATTGTTCGTTTTGGTTCCGGTTGTGTGGGTGGTGTATTTGTCATTAACAAGATATAACGTAATTACACCGGCAGTGTTTGTAAAGTGGGAAAACTGGAATAGGCTGTTTATCGATCAACGTTTAAGGACAATTATGTTTAATACCTTTAAGTTTGCTGTATTATTAACACCTATGCATATGATAATGGGGATGCTCCTTGCTTTGGGAGTCAATTCATTGAAATCCAGGAATCTAATATATTTTTTTCGTACAACATATTATTTCCCTACTTTGCTTACAACGGCAGCTGTAGCCATGGCGTGGACATTTATCTTCAGCAAGGATTTGGGTATGTTGAACTATTATCTTTCGCTGTTGGGTATTGAAAGGATACCATGGTTATCTTCTTCTTTCTGGGTATATCCGGCCGTTATGATATTTAGTTTGTGGAAATTTGATGGCATATATTTTCTATATTTTTTGATCGGATTGCAGAGCATAAACAAAGAGTTAATTGAAGCTGCCGAAATTGATGGAGCAAATGGATGGAAAAAGCTAATTAATGTTACCCTTCCCATGATGTCGCCCACTATCTTTTTTGTTTTAACTACCATGCTTATCGGTGTGGTCCAGATATTCGATGAACCATATCTGCTTACTCAAGGAGGACCGGGTGATGCTTCCCGCACTTTGAGCCTTTATATATATGAAACGGCATTTGTGTCACACAACTACGGCTATGCTTCAGCCATTGCCATTATTTTATTGTTCATTGTTCTTACCTTGACTTATATACAGTTCAAGTTTTCAAGTTATTGGGTCAGCTACGATGTGGAATAGGAGGTGCGCAATGCTATGACAGTAAAGACGGGTAAATACATAGTTTTAAATATTATAAAAATTGTTCTTTTGCTTGCCTTTGCATTTTTTATTATTGTACCTTTGCTTTGGATGTTTTCTACTACCTTAAGGATGCCGACAACATCGTTCAGATTGCCTCCGCCAATATTACCTACTGAGTTCAGGTTTGACAGTT
>JAMOAC010000049.1 GCA_023621975.1 Bacillota bacterium
ATGTGGCTGAAATTATACGTGCGGGGATACAGGCTATTGACAAAGGCCAGATGGAAGCAGCTCGTTCTCTAGGGCTTACCCACGCAATGGCAATGCGTTATATTATTCTTCCGCAGGCTGTGCGTAATATTCTTCCTGCCCTTGGCAATGAATTTGTTGTGGTTATAAAGGAATCATCCATAGTTTCCATTGTAGGTATTGCAGATCTCATGTTCAACACCAATGTGGTAAGGGGAGCACTGTACAAGCCAATGGAGCCGCTTCTGATTGCAGCGCTGATTTACTTTGTGCTGACGTTTACACTGTCCAAGGCATTGAATAAGGCTGAAAGGAGGATGAGGACAAGTGATTGAGGTAAGAGGTTTACATAAGTATTTCGGAAAATTACATGTGCTTAAAGGTATAGATGCATTTATCCAAAAGGGAGAGGTTGTAGTTATAATCGGTCCCAGCGGATCCGGCAAGAGTACCTTTCTCAGGTGTCTCAATCTCCTTGAGCAGCCTACCAAAGGTGATATTATTTTCGAAGGAGTTGACATAACCAGTAAAGAAAATAATATAAACATATACCGCCAGAAAATGGGAATGGTATTCCAGCAGTTTAACCTTTTCCCGCACCTTACAGTAATGGGAAACATTACGCTGGCACCTATCAAATTGAAAAAATTATCAAAAGAAGAAGCTGAGGAAAAGGCCTTAACCCTTCTGAAAAGAGTTGGCCTGGAAGATAAGGCGGATAGTTATCCGTCACAGCTTTCAGGAGGACAAAAGCAGAGAATAGCCATAGTGAGGGCATTGGCAATGTCGCCTGACGTGATGCTCTTCGATGAGCCTACATCGGCCCTTGACCCCGAAATGGTTGGAGAGGTGCTGGATGTTATGAAAGAACTGGCTGCTGAGGGAATGACAATGGTGGTTGTAACACATGAAATGGGTTTTGCAAGGGAAGTAGGAGACAGGGTGCTGTTTATGGACGACGGGAAAATACTTGAAGAAGCTAAACCCGCAGAGCTCTTTAACAACCCGAAGCATCCCAGGACTAAGGAATTTTTAGCCAAGGTATTATAATTTTTCATCTGAGGCATAATAAAAAAAATAATCATAGGAGTGGTTTATGTGCTAAAAGGAATTCCAAGTATTTTATCCCCGGAGCTGCTTAAAATTTTGATGGAAATGGGTCACGGCGATGAATTGGTTATCGGCGACGGCAACTTCCCGTCTGCAAACTACGCACAGAGACTTGTGAGAAGTGACGGACACGGCGTGCCGGAGTTGCTTGAAGCTATTTTAAAGTTCTTTCCCCTTGACACCTTCGTTGAGTGTCCTGTAGTGCTAATGGATGCACCGCCGGAAGTAAAACCTCCTGTTTGGGAAAAATACAAGGAAATCATTAAGAAATATGAAGGTGAACGTAAGATAGAATATTTGGAGAGATTTGCTTTTTATGAGAGAGCAAAAAAGGCTTATGCCATAGTTGCCACGGGCGAAACGGCATTGTATGCAAATGTAATTATCAAAAAAGGTGTAATCAAGGAATAACAGGCATAAGTGCAAAACAGCTGAAAATCCGGATAATGAAAACACGTTAAAAGCAAACAGTGGGGATCATTAATGATCCCCACTGTTATTTTCGATTTGTGCCTAAACGGTAATTCCGATGATCCACACTGCCAGTGCAAAATAGATTGTAAGGGTTGTCGCATCTACTAAAGTAGTTATCAGCGGGCTTGCCATCATAGCCGGGTCAAGTTTCAGCTTTTGGGCTATAATGGGTAATATACCGCCGATCACCTTTGCTACCATTACTGTAAGTATAAGAGTTAGTGATACGGTTAAGGATATAAGCAGCGGATAACCCTCAATAAAATATACTCTTATAAAGTTGACGCAGGCAAGTATCACTCCTGATATAACAGCTATTCTTGCTTCCTTCCATATAACCCTGAATATATCTTTAATGCCTATTTCACCCAGAACAAGTCCTCTTATGATAACTGTAGATGCCTGTGAGCCTGCATTACCGCCGGTATCCATCAGCATGGGTATAAAAACCGCCAGTGAAACAACGGATTTCAGGGCCAGCTCATATCTCTGAATTATAAAACCGGTTAAGGTGGAAGAAATCATCAATACCAACAGCCATATGATACGTTTGCGCGCAAGGGTAAACACGCCTGTATTAAGATAGCTTTCTTCAGAAGGCTGCACTGCTGCCATGCGGTAAAAGTCTTCCGTTGCTTCTTCTTCGATTACGTCAACTACGTCGTCGATGGTGATTATGCCCACAAGCCGCTTC
>JAMOAC010000288.1 GCA_023621975.1 Bacillota bacterium
CCGGCTTGAAAAAATAACGGTGCCAAATTCTATCAGCAACGCCTATATCGATTTATGCATCAATAACTATTTTAACAACGCCAGGCTTTATGTTCAGCATATAAAAGGAATTTCGCAGGAATCGCTTGTTCAGAGGCTTAAATCAGATTTGTCCGTTAAGACATCAGTTGAGCTGAAAACTGAAAGCAACAAGCCTCAAAACCATATTTATTCAAGATACTATTTCAATTATTTGTCATATTCCCTGCTGTCAGTGCTTATTTTAGGAACAACTGCCATAATGCTTGTGTTTTATGACAGTGATTTAAGAAAGAGAAATGCCTGTTCACCTCTCAGCGCCCGGAGCATTAACCTGCAGTTTGTGCTTGCAAATTTTCTGTTTACAGTCATTGCATGGTTTATAATGGTTATATTCTGCATACTTAATAACCTGGAAAACAGCTTGAATCTTAACACAGTCTATTTTGTTATAAACTCGTTTGTTTTTGCCTTGTGCGGTTTAAGCTTGAGCTTTTTAATCGGTAATTTGGCCAAAAGTATCAATGCAATCCATGCCATTTGTAATGTAACAACCCTGGGACTTTCTTTCATAAGCGGCGTGTTCGTCCCCACTGAATTTCTTGGGAAACCTGTGCTGAAAATTGCAAGTTTTATGCCCACTTACTGGTTCGTAAATGCAAACAACCGGATAGCACAGCTCACCCAGTTTAATTTTTCCAATATAAAACCAATTTTATCGTGTATGCTGATACAGCTTGGATTCGCATTGGCATTTCTGGCCATAGCCCTGGTAATCAGCAAGAAGCGGAAATTCCAGTAAAATGAGGTGAGGCACAGTAATGTAAGGTGAAGCAGGCAATGGGCAGCAGAAGTAACAGTAGACGGTTAACGTGTTGAACTGTTCCTGCGTGCCCTTTTTTGCCCTGACATGCTTTCAGTTCTCACATGTTTTTGCTCTTATTATATTTTTTTAGCTGATTTTCCCCGCATAAGGGGCAGTTGCTTTTTCTTTTCCAGTCAATCGTCCTGAATTCAAGGTTAAGGCCGTCAAAAGTCAGTATCCTTCCTGAAAGCGTGCTGCCGATGCCAAGTATTACTTTGACCGCCTCAAGTGCCTGT
Source organism: Bacillota bacterium (assembly GCA_023621975.1). The sequence goes on from JAMOAC010000288.1 coordinate 1,120, forward strand.
AGCGAACCTATCGTTCCTGCAACCATTCCTATTATGCCCACGTCGTTACACGTCGGCACCTTTCCGGCCTCAGGCGGTACAGGGTACAAACACCTGTAGCATGGAGACTTGTTCGGTATTATTGTCATAAGTATGCCTTCAAACCCCAGCACCGCTCCTTCAACAAGCGGTTTATTCATAAGATAACAGCAGTCGCTTATCAGGTACCTGGTTGAAAAATTATCCACGGCATCTATTACAACGTCATACTGTCTGACTATATTTCCTATGTTGTTTTCATTCAGCCTCACCGCGTGTTTTATTACATTAATGCCCGGATTTAGTTTTTTCAGTTTCTCTTCTGCAGAGTCAACCTTATTTTTGCCCAGGTCATCGGTAAAATGGAGTATTTGCCTGTGTAAATTTGACATGTTTACCGCATCAAAGTCAACAACACCCAACGTGCCGACACCGGCTGCGGCAAGATAGTACAAAACAGGCGATCCCAATCCTCCTGTGCCTGCTACAAGCACCCTGGAATTCAGCAGCTTTTCCTGTCCTTCATACCCAACCTCTTTCAACAATATCTGCCTTGAATACCTGAGTAAATCTACTTCACCAATCATTTTAAGTCTCAGCCGCCTCCTATGAATTTAACAATCTCGATATTGTCGCCGTCTTTAATCAAAATGCTGTCCCATTTTTCCTTATCAGGAATTTCATAATTATGCTCGACAACAACCATTGAAGGATTGATCCCCCTGGAATTCAGCAAAGACAAAATTGTCATTTCACCGTCAATGATTTCTTCCCTTCCGTTTATCCTTACTTTCATCTGGCACCTTCCCCTCCTTCAGCCACTTTTTCCATTTCTTTTGTTACAATGCCTTTCCTTGCGGCATCCATTTGCGTGGTATATTTTCATTTACACACTCTCCCCCAGCTTGCGCCTTATATTCAAAATTTTTTGCTCAATGCTTTCCGCTCCTACTATTTCCGTAACCATGGCAACACATTTTGCCCCTCTTGAAATGACTTCATCCACATTGCTTTCCTTTATACCGCCAATGGCAACAAATGGTATGTCAATGTTCTTAACCACGTAATCCAGATATTCCAGCCCAACAGGCTCACAAACGTCCTTTTTTGTATATGTCCTGAAAACAGGTCCGACCCCGATATAATCGGCGC
>JAMOAC010000190.1 GCA_023621975.1 Bacillota bacterium
TTACGGCTGAACCGTTTCCAAGCTCTCCCTGCCCCACTCTCAAATTGCAAATGCCGCCTTTTACATTCACAGTTCCCTCAATCCTGTTTATTTCAACGTCAGCCTTATTTGCTTTTATTGCCAGTTCACATTTTACATCATCAAAAAAATTGATTCTGCCTGTATCCAGCATTATGTTCATTGTGAAAAAACTCCTGGGAATATAAATTTTTATGTCAAAACTCCTGTCTGCAGGGCTTTTTACAGGCCCATTGTAAACTGATTTTATATCTATTCCGCTTTCTTTCTCATTTATCAGCAAATCAAAATCCTTTAATCCCTCTCTGAGCTTGTCTTCCGGATCGGTGCCCCTTAATTTTGCGGTTGTTTCCAGCTTGATTTCATCCTTATCCCAGGCAAACAGCTCAATACTGCCAAACTCCATGGAAATGTTTAAATCCAGGGGGTATACCGCTTTGACGGTATGTTCATCATACAACACAACCTGCCGTTTAGGCCCTAAAACAGCTTCCGCTGCCGAACAACCGGACACCACGGCACATAGCAAAATTGCATATACGCAAAAAATAAGCCGAACCAATAGTACATTTACCAGAGATGCTTTTCCACCTGCGAATAAAAACAAACTTTTCATATCACCTTTGATTATCCCTTCTGTTTATTTAAATTCGCATAAAAGCTTCTACCGGTAAATAGTACTATATTCTGCTCATGCCATCAAACATTTCCCAAAAAAACATATTTTATTTTATATAAAATCTCCTCTTGCTTCCCTTGCCGCCTCTATCATTGCCAAATAGCCTTCCACAGGAACGTAGTCCGGAATTGAATTGCCTGATCCCAGGGCAAAGCCTTTATGGTCAATGGCCTGGTCTATTACGTTTTTCACATATTCCTTTATTTCCCGTTCGCTTTTCTGGCATAGTATGTCGGTATCAACACCGCCAAAATTGCCTATCAAATCGCCATACATTTCAACCCAGGTTGAGAACGGGGCAATTGCATCTTCATTGGAATGCTTTGCATCAATTTTGGCAACATTAATTAAATCGTCCATGACATCGAATATACAACCGCAGGAATGCAGCAAAAAGGGTTTATTATAGGAATGGACAAGTTCAATTATTCTTGCATACTGGGGAATAATTTTAGTCCTGATATCTTCAGGTGAAATCAAGGTTGAAGTTTTGTATCCGAGATCATCACCAAAGCGGCACACTGTATAAATATGGCCGAATTTTTGCAAAAACTCGTTCCAGATGTTGTACATCATTTCCCCGACTTTCTGAAATAAGGCATCATAAAGCTCAGGGTCATCAATTGAAATGTAGGCTAATCCCGTATAGCTTACAATATCCTGTACACATTCAAACACACCGTTTCCGGGTCCGCCTATTGCCTTCATGCCCTCCGGCATTTGTTCTCCCAGTAATTCAAAATCCAATGAATAACTTTCAAAAAAATATCCGGGAATTTCCTCCCAAGGGTATTTTCTCAGGTCATCGAATGTCTTGATGACACCGGGCTTATGCCCTCCCAGGGCACCACTGCCAGGCATTACGGTCCCTATGCATCTTTCAAAGGAAACAGTATCATACCCCATATCTTTGAAAAAGTTGCAATATATCCTGAAATATTCTCTTTTATCGTTTTTATCACCGTTCAAAAGATCAGCAAACTCAATATTCAGCACTTTTTCCATAAATTTGTCAGATATTATGTGCTCATATAAAGGCATTCTTTTTGGCTTGATATTTCTCGCCGCATCCAATATGTTCCTGTAGTCAGGTGCAAAATTCGTCATATAGTTCAACCCCCATTAGTTTGCAGAAAAACATTGATTTTTGAATGTTAATTACCTGATTATATTTTTAACATAGTTAATAAAGTGAGGCAAAACTATGCCGGGTTCTTCCAGTTCCATGCACCAGCGCTTAACCCACTCAAGGGAAACATAGCCTTCATAACCGCCTGCCTTAAGCAGCTCCAGCCCTTTTTTCACGGGCACGTTCCCGTATCCCATCATACGATATTTCACTTTACCGTCTTCCATGATTGAATCCTTGACATGAACAAACTCAATATGTTCCTTTAATTTATCATATGTTTCTTCCACCGGCTCATTCATAAAACGGTATGGATGGTGCATATCCCACAGTATTCCTACAGCCCGGCTTTTCACTCTCTCAATCACTGACAAAATCTTATCTGAATCGGCAAATACGCCGTTAGTCTCCAACAGTACCTTTACACCTTTTTTTTCAGCATATTGAGCAAGCAGGCAGATA
>JAMOAC010000181.1 GCA_023621975.1 Bacillota bacterium
ATCTGTAATTGCAGTATAAACGGGGCTATAGCAACCTGCAGGCTTTGGATACACATATTTATCAGTATTTACAAGCGGATCGGCAAATGTCCTCAGCAGAGGGTCATCCATAAGCTTCATCTCATTAACCAGTTTTACCGTAGCCGGGACTGTCCAGCCAAGCGAACAGAATTCTTTCTGTGTTTCTTCTCCAACGCGTGCTGCAAGGAACTTAAATGCTTCATCCTTGTTTTTGCTGTCTTTGGAAATGCATATTGGATTGGTGAAATTTACGTTGACAGCCGGTTTGTCGCCTTTTTTGGCTACAGGGAGATGAATCGTACCAAGTTTATTAATGTCAAAATCGCTGTTCACTTTAAGAGACTGTATAAACCCTGAGAAACCATAATGCATTGCCAGCTTGCCTGCTTTAAACATTTCATCAGCGCCGCCTGCAGCTTTCAAAGACGCAGGTTGTGGTGCCAGCCCTTCTTTGACAAAACTTGTATACCATTCAACAGCTTCTACCATTTTATCCGAATTCATTACTCCGTCATAGTTCAGGTTGTCATCTATCAATCTTGCACCATTACCCCACATAACGGTCTCATATGCCCCGATCCAGTCAAGAGGCAGGTTGATTCCGTATATTTTATTCGCACCTTCACCTTGTGTCAGTTTTCTTGCGATATTTTTGCAGTCATCCCATGTCCATCCTTCCTTGGGATACTCAACACCTGCTTTATCGAATATTTCCTTGTTATAGTAAATTGCAGTCACTCCTGCCCACCCGAACAGGCCGTAAAGTTTGCCGTCATATGTAGCCATCTTGGTGAGCTGCTCATTCTGTCCTGCAAGATCAAAATTATACTTCTTTATATAGTCATCAAGCGGCTCAAATACCCCTTTAGGGAAAAGTTCCTGCCATCCGTCAACCCATGCAACATCAGGTGCAGTCCCGGCAGATAAGGATGTTTTCAGCTTTGTCATGTATTCTGTACCGGCTGTAGGTTCATACTGAATTGTGACATGGGGGTTTTCTTCCATATACTTATTGATAAATTGTTCACTGAATTTCTGCCAGTCGCCGTCCTCCCACGTCATATAACGCAGCGTCACTTTTTTATCAGATTGAGCCGGGGTGTTTTCTACATTCTTATCCGATGAATCGCTTACATCAGTTGACCCGCTTTTGTCTGATTGCTGAGATGTGCCTCCACAGGCAGTAAACAAAAGCACGATTGCCACCAGTAAAGAAACAATGGTAATTAGCTTTCTCATAGAATCCCCCTCTGAATTAATATTATTACGAGTTTATCCGTCCTTCCAACCGTCTGTCGTTTTATGCATTTTAAGTAATCAACAGCGTAAACCGGTTTACATGCAAATTTTATCATTGCGTCTTTGTCCATACAATGTAATGAAATTCATTAAATGTTTAATAATATTAGGTTCAACCAAATCTTTCTTAACTTTTATTTTCCGAAGCAATTCTATATAATATTGATGTACGTCATGCAAGCATGAGGTACCAAAAATTCTCAAGGTGGTTAGATGAAGAAAGATACAATAATTTCGTTGCGGCAAAAACTATTATTCTTTTTTTTACTCATAATCATACCCCTTTTGCTGTCAGGTTACTTTGTCTACAAAAGCTATCTCAACTATTTCTTGAAAAAAGAACTTGATATCTCAAAACAAATTGTTAATGAGGTTTACGTTAAATTGAACAACTACCTGTGGCAGATAGAGCAGTTATCTTTTGATGTTTCTTTTAACAACACCATACAGGATATACTGATTGACTTTAATCCAAACAGGTTTATCGGCCCAAGGGTTGAAACAAAAGTATTTCAGGATCTGTTTGGAATTAACAGGCTGGACAACAACAGGATTTTTTACCTGAAAATTGCCAATTTAGACGGAGAAATTGCTCTTTCTTTGGGTACTATGCCCAAAGAAAGCAGTGACTTTGATAAAATCTTTTTACAGGATTCTTCATTGAAAATACTGTGGAGTACTCCAAGAAATATAAAAGTATTTTCCGACAACAATAATGTGTACAAAATAATATCACTGTATCGCTGGGTGCTGGATCCTTACCGCAATATCCCGATAGGCATGGTAAGAATAGATATCGATTCCATGGAATTTAACAAACTGCTATCAGAGTATAATTACCTGTCCAATTCAACTATTTTATTAGTAGACAAGGATGGGGTGATTATATCAGGAAATGATAACCGGATTACAGGAAAAAACATATCAAGCATATATAACATTACGGCTGATACTCTATTTGACAGGA
>JAMOAC010000108.1 GCA_023621975.1 Bacillota bacterium
CATAATGAATTTTCAAGTTCATTATAACAAAAAGAGAAAATGCAATGCCTTAGATCAGGCTTACATTTTCTCTTTCAATCTTACATTTCTGCAAGGTATACATCCGTTTCAGCAAGTATATTTATCATTCAAAGTTATGTCAATTATCATTATTCAAAAGCTATATCAACAGTGCCAAGCCCTATTTTCACCTTAGTGCCCTTGCCGACCTCCGATTCAATTGAAATTGTATGAGACAGCTTGTTTAAAATCTTTTTGCAAAGAAATAACCCTATTCCCGTGGATTTTTTATCCAGACGGCCGTTGTAGCCGGTAAAACCCTTTTCAAATATACGCGGCAAGTCCTCCTGTGCAATGCCTATTCCCGTATCTTCAATTACCAATGTGTCCTGTAACTTGTCATCCATGTAAATCGAGATTGTTCCGGAATTTGTGTATTTAAGCGCATTTGACAGTATTTGCTCTATCACGAAAACCAGCCATTTTTCATCAGTCAGCACATTGCAATTCAAGTTTTGATAGTTCAGCCTGATTTTTTTCCGGATAAATGATTTTGAGTATTTGCGCACAGCCTGCCTGACAATATCGTCCAGTGAACACCTTTTGAATGCAAAATCTGAATTTATGCTTTCCAGCCGCATATACTGAAGTACCATTTCTACATACTGTTCAATCCTGAAAAGCTGTTCTGAAAGCTCACTGTTTGCAGGGAACTGCTCTGACTGCAAAAGCAGCCTCATTGCAGCAATAGGCGTTTTAATCTGATGCGCCCATGTAGTGTAATAGTCTGTCATGTCAGTTAAAACCTTATCTTTTTGGCTTATAATCTCCCTGCGGTTTGCATCTATGATTTCAATCAGTTCCTGATAGTCCTTTTCAATCAGGTCCCTTGTATTTGGAAGCGTAAAGTCGGAAACAACAATGCCGGGTTTTAATTTATCAAGGTTGGCATGCTTTCTGTAGAAAGCTGCAAAATCAATAATGCCGATTACCAGGATAAAAGTGCCTGCCAATAAGGAAGCATAGGCTACTGCCTCCAAAGGCAGATTATATAAAGAAAAAACCACAAAAAATATACCAAATGAAATAATTATGGTAATAATTTTCAATATGCTGCTTTTCAGATACGAGCCCGCAATTCTTATAAATTTTTTCATTCCAATTCCCATCCTGCAATTTTCACCGGCTACGCCGGCTAAGCAAATGCCGCTTCGCCGGTTTCCGCCAGTTAAGCAAATGTTGTCTCACCTGTTTCCACTGGCTAAGTAAAATGTCGCTCCGCTTGTTTCTGCTAATCAAATGCCGTTTCGCCTGATTCAACCGGCCGGGCAAATGCCGCCCAACGGGGTACCAGCTTTACTTCACCATGTAGCCAATGCCCTTTTTGGTTATAATAAAATCTTCCAGACCTATCTCTGAAAGCTTTTTCCTTAGCCGCGTCATATTAACAGTCAGGGTATTGTCATCTATGAAATCATCGCTTTCCCAGAGCCTGCACATAATCTCATCGCGGGAAACCACACTGCCTGCGCTCTCCATCAGCAACTGCAGTATCTTGTAATCGTTTTTTGTCAGTTCAATTTTTTGGCCGTTATAGGTCAATGTCGTATCGCTTAGGTTTAATACAACCCCGTTGTGCTCAATTATGCTTACCTGTCCGCGCAATGAATAAGTGCGCCTTATAAGCGCCCTCAATTTTGCAGTCAGGACATTCAGGTCAAAAGGCTTTACAATAAAATCATCCCCGCCCATATCCATGGCCATTACTATGTTCATATTGTCGCCGGCAGAAGATATGAACATAACAGGTACTTTTGAAATCTTGCGTATTTCACTGCACCAGTAAAACCCGTTGTAAAACGGCAGCATGATATCGAGCAGCACAATCTGCGGATCAAACCGGATAAATTGTTCTATAATGTTCTTGAAGTCGGTAACATAGGTGACATCGTAGTCCCATTTGCTCAAATGGTCCTTTATGGCCTTTGCAATTGTGAGATCATCCTCAATTACCATTACTTTATACATAAGGATTCCCCCGATTAAATCCGCAGATATAATTGCCACTCAAATTATATAAGGAAAAAGTATGAAAGTCCATACCTGCCTAGAACCTCAAATCCCTTTCGCCGTTGCGGATACGGTTGATATATTCTATTGCCCTTGTCCTCTGCCTTTCATTTGGGATATTTTGGATTTCTCTGTCTATCATCTTCCTGCCCATTTCCATTAATTCATCGTCTGCGTAGTCCTGCAGGTATTCCTCGAATGTGAAAAGTGCATTGGGCAGACAGCAGTTTTTTATCTGGCCTGATTTAGCAAGCGGCATAAAGCGGTCTCCTGTTCTTCCTTCCCTGTAGCATGCCGTGCAATAGCTCGGGATATATCCGTCTCTTACAAGCCCCTTGACCACATCAATGGGCTTTCTGTGATCTGCAAGATAAAACTGTGGCTTTTCCTCCAAACCATGCTCATCAACGGTTTTTCTCCTTGCATAACCTCCAACGCCAACTGATGAACCGGCACTCATCTGGGAAACACCTATTTCAAGGAGTTCATTGCGGAATTCAACGCTTTCACGGGTCGTCAGTATTAGGCCGGTATACGGCACAGCCAGGCGAATGGTAGCCACAATCTTCTTAAAATCCCTGTCATTTACCAGGTATGGGAAGTTGGAACGGTCCACGCCTTCGGCAGGCAACAGCCTCGGGAAGGAAATCGTGTGCGGGCCTACGCCAGCAACAGCTTCCAGGTGCTCTGCGTGCATCAAAAGTGCAACCGTGTCATAATGGTAATCGTACAACCCGTACAGAACTCCTATACCTACATCATCAAGGCCTCCGCCCAGCATTGCCCTGTCCATCGCCTCTGTATGCCACTCGTAATTGCGCTTGGGGCCGGAGTGCATCTCAAGATAAGTAGGTTTATGGTACGTTTCCTGGAACAAAATGTACGTGCCGATTTTAGCTTCCTTCAGCTTTTTATAGTTTTCAACAGTTGTTGCAGCAATATCGATATTTACCCTGCGGATTGCACCGTTTTCAAATTTTTCATTATATATGGTGTTTATGCATTCCAGTATATATTCAATAGGACAATGCTCATCATCTTCTCCAGCCTCAAGAAGAAGCCTTTTGTGCCCCATGGCTTCCAACGCCCGGACTTCTTCTCGCAGCTCCTCCTGTGTAAGCCTGTGCCTGCCTATCTTGTTTGAACATTTATAACCACAGTATTTGCAGTTGTTGACACAATAGTTTGAAAGGTACAAGGGAGCAAACAATACAATTCTCTTTCCGTAGATTGCTTCCTTGACCTCTCTTGCAACCTTGTACATTTTTTCAAGGATTTCATCATCGTCCACTTCAAGCAGCACCGCTGCTTCCCTATGTGTAAGCCCTTTGTACTGGCTTGCCTTCTCAAGAATCCTCTCAACTTCAGCCTTGTTTTTGACGAGCTTTTTCGCTTCATCAATTGAATCCAGGATCTCACCGTCATCAATAAACTCATTTGCATCCAAAGATTTTACATTATACATTCTTATTACCCCTTTCAAATTGGTTTTATCGAACCATCTTACTTGTTTATTTGTAAAGTCCGTCAAGGATGTTTTACGCTATTTTGTCCTCCTCAAGAGGTTTAAAATCGCCCCGGTCGACCACCAGTTCATAACCTATTCTTTTCATGCGGTTTTGAAGGCAGGCGACACATTCTGCGGCTTCTTCGCCTGTACAGATTTTATTGTCATAAAGGGAATATTTTTTCCTCACTCCAACAGGAGAGAGGTTCGGCATCACCACATTGGCACCCGCCAGTATTCCCAGTTCCCGTCCGTTTGGATGAATTGTTCCCAGTGCAGTTGTTGCGGGAATCAAGGCGTTGGGTATCATCAACCGCAATATTCCAAGCAAAAAGAGGCATAACTCCAGCCTGCCTGCAGGAAATCCCGCAAAAGGAGTGTCCTTATGGGGAATATACGGGCCAATCCCTATCATGTGGGGCATAAGTTCCTTAATAAACAGCAAATCATCAGCAATGTTTTCTGTAGTCTGATAAGGTGAGCCGACCATGAACCCGGTACCTACCTGGTATCCTATTTTCTTCAAGTCGTACAGGCAGCGTTTTCTTTCCTCAATTTTCTGCACCGGAGGATGCAGCTTTGAATAATGCTCTTCATTAGCCGTCTCGTGGCGCAACAGGAACCTGTTCGCCCCCGCCTTGTAATACTTCAGGTACTGTTCGTAGGTCTTTTCACCTATAGACAGAGTAATTGCACAATCAGGATAATTTTTTCTTATTTCAGAAATAATGTCAGTCAGCTTTTCATCCGTGTACCAAGGGTCTTCACCGCCCTGCAGCACAAAAGTGCGGAAGCCCAGCTCATACCCTTTGGCACAGCAGGATAAGATTTCGTCTTTTTCCAGCCGGTAACGCTCTGCATGCCGGTTGCTTCTCCTGATTCCGCAATAGTAGCAGTCATTCTTGCAGTAATTTGTGAATTCTATCAGCCCGCGCATGTATATTCTTTTACCGAATATTTTATCTGCAACTGCCCTTGATTTTGAAAAAAGGTATTGGGCATCCTCGCTGTCAAAGCCGTTCAGAAGCTCCACAAATTCTTCCTTGCTTAAAATCCTTTCACTGTGCAGTTTATCAATTAACTTACGCATTAACCCATTCCTTTCTTGTCATCTGATGATAAAAGCTTTGAGTACACGGACTTTACCGTAACATCCGGAAGCATACCCAGTTTTCCGGACAATGCACTGATAATATCGTTAGGAGCGTCCATCACGATACATATGATTGCAATGTTGCGCTTCTGATAAGGCAAACCCATTCGCCCTATGATATACTTCCTGTATTCGTGCAGAATGCTGTTTACCTTCTCAACTGAACAGGAATTTTCAGTATTTTCAATAATGATATTTACAACAGCAATTCTTGTTTCCAATCAATCCACCTCCGGATGCAATAAAACGTTGGCGCAAATAAAAAAACCTTGTGCGAAAGGCACAAGGATAATATGGTGAACAAAACCCGCATGTGCAGAATTTTGTAATACACACCCATATACTCTTGCCTTCGCACTCGGGACGAACCCTCGTGTTTCAGTGCAATTACTTTGTCACATAAAAGCGCTCGCTGAAAGGAAAACCTCGCAGCTTGCAGCTTGTATATTTTTTAACAATCATTTGTGTTTTTTTTAACAATTATATTATACTGTATACATGATTTAATTTCAAGAACAATTCTGTTTCATTTGTTACTCCTCAATAAATTTATTCAATAATCTTTCGCCAGCCAGGCTTTTTATAAAACATGAGCCATGTTTTCTAAAATATAAAGTAACATATAACCAAAATGCCTAAAACTATGCGATACCAGCCAAAGGCTTTAAAATCATTGTTTTTGATGTAGCCCAAAAGAAACCTGATAGCCAGAACAGAAACAACAAAGGCCACAATCATGCCCGTTAACAGGATAACTATTTCAAACCCGGTGAAATTAAATCCGAATTTAACTATTTTTAACAAGCTTGCTCCAAACATCACCGGAATAGATAGGAAAAATGAATATTCTGCAGCAATGTAGCGGGAAGCTCCAAGCAAAATCGCGCCCAATATTGTCGCACCTGAACGCGAAGTTCCCGGTATCAATGCCAGCACCTGAAACATGCCGATTAAGAATGCGGTTTTATAACTCAAATCACTAAAGGTATTAATTTTACTGCTCCGTGTTTTGTTTCGGTTTTCAACAATAATGAAAAGAATTCCATACAAAATTAACATGACCGAAACAGTCTGATAGTTATACAAATGCTCGTCAAGCCAGTCATCAAGTAAAAACCCCAACACCGCCGCCGGGATAACGCCCACAAATACCTTAGCCCAGATCGATATTGTATCTTTTTTTTCATTAACTGACTTGGCAGGTGAAAAAGGGTTTAACTTGTGGAAATAGAGCAGAACAACAGCTAAAATGGCACCCAGTTGTATAACCACAAAAAACATTTCTTTAAATGCTTCTGAAGTGTTTAGCTGTATGAATTCATCCAGCAAAATCATATGCCCGGTACTGCTTATCGGCAGCCATTCCGTTATTCCCTCTATTATTCCTAATAGTACCGCTTTTAATATTTCTATAATGGTCTGCATTGCAATAAAACCTCCGGAACTTTTTGGCACAAATTTAATACATCCAATATAAACGGCATTGCAAAATTTCTTTACAATTCCATGTATTCCTAAACATTTTAATTCTTTATAAATGCTGAGTCAACCAAATATGCTGCAGACAATGAAATTATTTAGCAACTTTACATTTTTACTCAGTACCTCTACATTTGGCTTCAATGTCAATGCTCTCCGTCTATAAAGTTAGCCGGCAAATTATTTTCAAAAATTCAAGCCCTTGTGCAATGCAACGATTCATCAGGCTCATTTAGCCTTACAGAGTCTTTGCGGACCCGATACCGTGCATAGAAAAAGCTTGCTACCTGCCCGATTCCTGCCAATGTCCATGTGATGGGATAGCATGCAAAAAGCATCATAACAGTGGGATACCAGGCAAAAAAGGTGACCAGCCAGACAATACGCAACAGGCACGCACCCACCAGCGTGCAAAGCATAGGCAGGATGGAAAATCCCATCCCGCGTGTCAAACCAGGAAATACATTCATAATTCCACATGCGAAGTATGCTGCCATCATTACATTCAGGCGCAGCATGCCAAGCTCAATAACCTCTTGGTCTGACGTATATATCCCAAGCAGCTGTCTGCCAAAAAGCAATATTATGCCGCCCATTACTATCCAGGTAACAAAAATCAGCACCGTGCAAACCTTGGCAATAGTGTCAATCCTGTCATATTTCTTCGCGCCCATGTTCTGCCCCGTAAAGGTTATTGCTGCGTTGTAATAGGCATTCATAGTAGTACCGACAAAGTTTTCTATGTTATTTGAAGCGGAACTGGCTGCCACCATGGTAGAGCCAAAAGAATTCACGGCTGACTGTATCAGCACATTGGAAATGGAAAACAACGCGCTCTGAAGGCCGGCAGGCAACCCGATCCTGGTAATGTTCTTCAGTTTTTTGCCATCAATACGCATTTTCCTCGGTACAAAGCGAATGGCTCCGTCGGACTTCATAAGGCATACTATGATAAGCAGCGTCGAAATATACTGTGAAATTACAGTAGCCCATGCAACACCTTCAACGCTCATCCTGAGTACTATTACAAAAAACAAATTCAGTACCACGTTCACACTTCCGCTGATAATTAAGTAATACATCGGGCGGCGGCTGTCTCCTGTGGCTCGAAGAATGGCTGCGCCGAAATTGTAAACCATGCTGGCAGGTACACCTATAAAATAAATTTTCATATACAGCGTAGACAAATCGATAATGTCCGCCGGTGTACCCAGAAGAGCCAGCAAAGGTTCGCAAAAAACGAATCCTATTACTGCGACAAAAAAGCCGGCAATAATGCTAATTGCTATGGAGGTGTGGACAGATCTCCTCACATCGCTGAACTTGCCAGCCCCGTAATCCTGTGCCACGACGACACTCGTACCGGCAGACAAACCTATAAATGATGTGACAATAAGGTTAATAAGGGCACCTGTGGCACCTACGGCAGCAAGCGCATGGCTGCCTGAAAAACGTCCGACGACTATTATATCGGCTGCATTGAACAGCAGTTGAAGAATGTTCATTGCCATTATTGGCAGGGAAAATATCAATATTTTACTGAATAAGGGTCCGCTGCACATATCCATATCGTGTTCGCGGTTCCGTAAAATCATAAAACATTCGCTTCCTTTTCAATTGTTACTGTTTAATTTGTGTTGCTATTTAATTTATAACTATGTCAGTCACTAACTTATATAAATATAAACTCAAATTTTTTTATTAAACTCAAACTTTTTTCAATAAAAAGTGGGCTAATAGAGGTTAATTCTTATTAAAAGCAAAGCTACTTTCCCTCAAAAGCCCATAGCCATAAATATGGCACGCCTTGTTTCCATATTGGTCAATAATAATTTACACAATAGCAATAGTAAACTATTTTTACATAATTATTATATTATAAGCCATTTCTTCTCTTTGATAAAGTGCTCTTGACAAATTTCTATTTATTACATAATGAAATGTTAACAAATTTATTAATTATCGCACAATGATTTATTAAATTATTCCTGTATTGCATGCTTATGTCATCAATAATAGCTGGGCCGGTTCGCTTGTGTCAGCCTGAACGCCCATGTCAGCATGAATGCCTACGTCAGCCGGACAACTGGCAGGCTGTCAAATCAGCTTTAACGCATCCAGAAAACTATGAATAAAGGAAGGTAACAGGATATTTCCTGTCCGTGCATACAAAATTATCATTAAGATGCTATAAACTATTCCACCGCCAATGTTATTCATTTTGAAGTTATATCCTTTTTCTTAAGAAAAACTATTACCAACACTCCAATAACAGCGGGAACTGAAAAAATTGCACCATGAATTAATTCTGCCAAACTTGCATTGCAAGGTAAAGGAATGCCATTATTCCTCAACAGCATTAAAAAACAACATGTCCAGGTTATAAAAAAGCAATAAAACAACAGCCCTGACAAACCATCTGCCCGGCCTGAACGGCTTAAACAATTCTTCTGGAAATATTGAAAATAATGTTTTATTCATGGCAACCTCAACGCTTATGTATTTTTGATGAGCCTTTGCCCAGGTTTTCAGTATTATACAAGTTAAGTATTATACGAGCTAGCTTCTGCTCCGCTCAAATCCCAGGTAGCGCGTACCTTGAAATGTGAGCCTGCCAATGTCATTTTCCGCGAGCATTCCATAATCGGTACCGCTGACTCTAAATTCCAAACGGTCACCACTGGCTACTTCAAAAGTAACATAATATGTGGTTGATGACGACATATGGTGCACATCGTGAGTCCCTGTGCCGTGATGATAGCTGCGAACATCAGCCCGTTTAGTTACTACCTTTGCATCAACCGTGAGAACAGGAGATTCATTGTTTCTTTTCCACTGTTTTATACCTTGTACTGTTCGTACTATAATAGTGCCAAATACAATAACAAACCCCAGTATTATAATTACAGGGACGATATTGAACATTATATTGCCAAATCCGTCAAAGGGTGAATATCCCATATTTATTATCCCTCCGAGAGTATAAACGATGTTTTTATCTGCTTTTGGCAAGATTAATCTGCTCAACCCATTTATCCGGGCTGCTTACAACGAATTTTTCCGTTTTGCCGTTTAGCAATTCAACAGTTAATCAATTCCGGATCAGCTTTAAATTTTCTGTTATAGATACCCCAATTTATTATTTTAAATTTAACAGTTTACTTCACTTGTAACTGTGCTATAATATAAATAAGGATGGCGACGCTTGTTGCTGTCAGGTTTGTACGATAGGGTTATATTCAGAAACGGTTTTTTTAAAACCGTTTTTTTCTTTGTCTTTCAGGCTGTGGTTGAAGCAATTTATTTGTAATTAATTTAACTGACACCCCTACTCCAATAGGTATGGCTATATATTTCATAATCCAAAAGGTAATATAGCCAAATGCAGTATAGAGGTCCTCGCGCAAATCAACCACCTCCTCTCAAGTGAATTCCCTGCAGCAACTATAACGTCGCCATCCTCACGAGTGGGAATCACAAGAAAGGAACCCGAAAAGACATACACCCTATCTCAAACCTGATTACTGGCTATATTTATATTATAAGGCAAAACATTTTAATTTACAATATTTTCTTAGAACATTTGTTCTGTATTGGTGCTGGTAAATATGTGCTAATGATGCATACTATAACTATAATATCGTCTAATCCGTTCTTAAAAGAAATCCATTAACACAGAAATTTTATTTACTTATCCGACAGACAAAATTGATGCTCTATATCAGGAATAATGGTTATTCGGGATTGCAATAAGTTTCTTTTAATGTTTGTATAATCTTTTTAATCCTGTCATCATTAATATGATAAACGTTGTGAAGCCCGTATTTGTCAGAATCTATAATACCGTAAGCCTTCAAAAGGGACAAATTTTGGGACAAAGCCGATTGAGATATGGCAGGTATTCTTTCGTGTATTTCACTGACGTTCATCGGCCTTTCGATCAAGTAACACAAAATCATTAATCTATGCTGGTTTGCCAAAACTTTCAGTAAATCCGCTATTTCTTTTGCCTCTCTCTCCACTCTATTTCACCTTCTTTCTGTACTTCAACGTGCTTATAGCCTGAGTCATAGTACCCATTGGGCAATAAACACACCACGAGCGGGGTTTGAAGAAAAACATCGTTACCAGTCCTAAAATTGTAGATGTAAGCATAACACTGTAAAACCCGAAGGCAAACTGGGCAACCCAGGGTGATACTGCGCCGGTATATGTCCAGTTCCAGGGAAGCTTAATCGTCCATAAAAGCGTGACCACTTCCCTTAAATCATTAGTTCCATTGAAAACCAGATAAGTGGAGAAAAGCATTGATATAAACATTGTCATAAAAAATGCCAAAAAGCCATAGCGAAACCATCTGCTTCTAATAAATGCAGGGATGTTGCGGTTTGAAGAAAGTTTCAGTCTGCCTCCCAATAACTCAAATAACTGCCCTCTTCCGCAATAGCTGTTACAGTATATTTTGCCTTTGCCTGTTATAGACAGCAACAGCGGAGTAATAAAGCAAATCAGCCCTATCCAGGCAAACAAAATATTAAAAAAGCCTGAAATCATATATATTGCGGAAAATATCCACAAATAATCATTCCACTTTTTCATGAAGCAACCTCCTTTTCCACAACTTGAATTACCGACGCAGGACATGCTTTTTCACACTTTTTGCAACCAATACATAAAGCTTCGTTAACAACTGCATAAATTCCATAAAAAATTGTTATGGCCTTACGCGGGCAGCTTTTCGCACAAACACCGCATGCCACACATTCTGCCTGATTTACAGTTGCCTTTTTCATGTTATTCCCCTTTCCTGTTTAATATTTGACAGTTTGAACGTTTGCTCAGTATAATTGCTTGATCAAAACAAC
>JAMOAC010000452.1 GCA_023621975.1 Bacillota bacterium
AGGAATGGCAGACCGTTGTAATTGGTATAGTTGTAATATTTGCGGTATATGCAGATACGCTGCGCCGCAGAAACAGATAAGTAAATAAGTAAAGTAAATAAGTAAAAGGATGATTTAATTAAATTGCAGGTTAAACCAAATCACAAGTTTAACTAAATTACAAGTTAACTGAAACGCAAGCTTAACCAAATCACAAGCTTAACTGAATCACTAATTGCCGATTTCAATAAAATCATTAGTTTGAGGTATTGGCAGAACTGATTAAAGCACCTGTAATAGGTATTAATACCCTGTTACTGGGTATGACATACAAATATAAACAAATTTTCAAAATTAATACAAGGGGGATTATGTATGAAAAAATTTAAAAAATTAATTGCTTTACTTGTTGGCATGCTTTTAATTGCAACCCTGGTTGCGGGATGCGGAAGTTCTGACAACAAGGGCAAGCAGGATACAAATCAGGATTCCACTACAGATAACAGTCAGCAGGATACAACTGATAAATCAGGTGATAAACCCTATATCGCAATAATATCCAAAGGATTCCAGCACCAGTTCTGGCAGGCAGTCAAGATGGGTGCTGAAAAGGCTGCCGAAGAATTTGATGTTGAGATAACTTTTGAAGGACCTGAATCAGAATCGCAGGTTGACAAGCAGATCGAAATGCTCGAAGCTGCTCTCAGCAAAAACCCTGATGCAATATGTATTGCTGCCCTGGACAGCAAAGCTGTGATTCCGTATCTCGAACAGGCCCAGGAAAAAGGCATACCGGTTATCGGATTTGACTCCGGTGTTGACAGTGACATTCCTGTAGCTACAGCTGCTACGGATAACGTTGCCGCTGCTGCAGCTGCTGCTGATAAAATGGCTGAACTTATCGGCGGAGAAGGAGAAGTTGCTGTTATCGTTCACGACCAGACCAGTGTTACAGGTATTGACCGCCGTGACGGTTTCGTAAACCGCATAAAGGAAAAATATCCTAATATAAAAATAGTTGATATTCAGTATGGCGGAGGAGACCACCTGAAATCTACTGACCTTGCCAAGGCAATTATCCAGGCGCATCCGAACCTTAAAGGTTTCTTCGGAGCAAATGAAGGTTCTGCAATCGGTGTTCTCAATGCCGTAGTTGAGTTAGGAAAAGAAAAGGACATAGTCGTTATTGGATATGACGCAGGTAAACAGCTTAAAGATGCAGTTCGTGAAGGTATTGTTGCAGGTGCAATTTCTCAGGACCCGATAGGCATAGGTTATGAAGCTGTTAAGGCAGCGGTTAAGGCTATCAAGGGTGAAAAAGTAGAGAAGCTTATTGATACCGGTTTCCACTGGTATGACAAGACCAATATTGACTCCGAAGAACTGAAGCCCCTGTTGTACGACTAATGTGAATTAATATATTGCTAACATAAAGCAATGTATTAGTAAAGCAATCTATTACCAAGGCAATATATTTACTAAAGCAATATATGGATTACGGCTAAAGTAATGTACGAATAAGATTAAAGGCATTTCTGCCAGGCATGACCGGGCATGGAATGCCTTTTTATTTATTAGTGGCATATTATTTATTAATGGAATAATTTAGTAAATTTATGAATAATAATAAAAAATACTTGTATTTTGCGTGTATATTATGTAAAATATAATGTATTATTATTCATGTATTTGCGTAAGTATTATTAGACATAAGTATATTAATAGGGGGAGAAAACATGATAGGTAAAAATTTATTGAAGCTTGCTGCAATAGCGCTTGCTATTTGTATAATGTTCTCATTGGTTGCCTGTGGTGCTAAGAACAGCAAAACTGCAAGTGAAAATACCGATAGTCAAAACGATACTGCTGTAACCGATGAAAACAGCTCGTCAGATACATCAGAAGGCAATTCCGACAGCGGTTCACAATCAGATGCAAAAAAAGAGGAAAGCACTCTGGAAAGAATTAGAAGGACAGGAAAGATAATAGTTGGAACAAGTGCTGACTATGCGCCATATGAATTCCATACTTTAATCGACGGAAAAGATACAATTGTAGGCTTTGATATTGAAATAGCAAAAGAAATAGCAAAAGACCTTGGCGTAGAACTGGAAATACAGGATATGAACTTTGACGGACTTCTCCAGGCTCTCAACTCTGACAAGGTTGACTTTGTAATAGCCGGTATGACTCCTAATGAAGAAAGAAAAAAATCAGTTGATTTTACAGATATATATTATACTGCTCAGCAGGGTGTAATGGTAAGGGCTGAAGACAAAGACAAATATAA
>JAMOAC010000388.1 GCA_023621975.1 Bacillota bacterium
GTAGCCGATGAAGGAGCATTTTTTCAGGGAAAATGCAGCATGCACAAGTCGCCTGAGTTGAAAGAATCCGCAAATAACCTGAATGAGGCCTGAACGAAGCAAGATAAACCTTATTGAAATGCAGGCATGCCTTAATTAAACACAGATAAGCATTTTTGAAACAATCTAATTGGGCTGGATGTCAGGAGTTCCTGCCACAATAACAGTCTCCGCTACAGGGACGGTTCTTGAAATTTCAATTTTCCTGCGTGCTATCGGGGCAATAATGTCTATCTTTGCATTTACATGAAGGTACATTCTGTGTATGGTCTGATTTGATACTGATGATTCAAATTCGGACCTGATATCCGTTTCAATATTTCCGCACGGTTTAAGGGACATATATAGCTCGGGGCCTACTCCGGCAAAAACCGGGCTCCCCAGAAGAACTCCCAAAGGAACGGATATTCCTATCTTCTCCACCCTGTTCAGCTCATTCTGCAGGCTGGCTGAAAATTCAGACGAAAGCCTGTTTATTTTACTTACATCAGCTTCGATGGATGTAATTCCGCCAAACCTGTCCCTGCTCATAAGCAAAAATTCGCTGTGATCCCTGCTTTCTGAAAAAACCTCATCTACAGCCCTGTTTATCGCATCAGTTACCATGTTTCTTGCTTTTGCCTCTGATATATCCATTATGTACGGGACAATTTTCCTGTCAATGTATGATACAAGAAGCGCCAGTATGGTAACTACCACGGTAAGCTTGAAGAAAATATTCAGTTTTTTCGCATTCCGCCTCCTGGCATACCATAGCCTTCTATATAATATACTGTTTCTAAACATGGTAAACCCTCCGAAACCATTATATGGTTCTGGAGGAGTTTTGGTGATTAATATAATATAATAATTTATGACATTGCAATATTTTTATGCACATCAATTGAAAAAATGATAAAATTCATATAAAATTGGTAAAAATCCAATATATATCAGTATTTGTGCTGACAATCAAATGAGTTTTGAATAGTAGCAAGTGATTATTTTACGTGCAATTGATTTTACAAATACGATTTATGTTATAATTTAATAGTGCCGGAACAAAAAAGAAAATGAATTAGCCGTTGAAAACATGCATTAATTTTATAAAACAGAACTTTTATATTAAGATTCTTCTAATCTTTTAGAAGAACAAGAATAAGGAGGAGAATATGGATCCGAGAGCAAGGGCCATTCCCGCAGGAAAGGCCAAAAAAAGTAAGAAAAGGACTCAATCACCGGTGAAAAAATTCATATTCACCGTAGTGAAAATACTTGTAGTATTCTTTCTTGCACTTGGATGTGCAGTAAGCGGAATTCTTGGGGGAGCAATACTGGGCTATCTGAAGATGGCAAAACCTATAAGTGATGAGGACTTGATTTCAAAGAACCTGACCACTTTTATATATGATGCGGAGGGCAACGTATTAAAATCACTTACAGGAAAAGACAATATCAACAGGGAATGGGCAAGCTACGAAGAAATTCCCGATTATCTGAAGGAAGCATTTATATCCGTTGAAGACGAAAGATTTTATCAGCACAAAGGCGTGGACATTATAGGCATTCTGCGTGCCGTAACAAGGAAAATACTTAACCCTACAAGCAAAATGGAAGGCGGAAGCACAATAACGCAGCAGCTTGCAAGGAATATAACAGGTCAAACGCAGGTAACCTTGCAAAGAAAGGTCCAGGAATGGTATCAGGCAATAGACCTTGAGCGGCGCTATAAAAAGTGGCAGATACTTGAATCATATATGAACCTGGTATACTTTGGCAACAGCTATTACGGTGTCAGATCTGCTTCAAAAGGATATTTTGGCAAGGACGTCACCGAGCTTTCCCTGGCCGAGTGCGCGCTTTTAGCCGGTATCACCAACAACCCAAGCATATACAACCCCTATACCGAAAAAGGAAGGAAAGCTGCTAAGGACAGGCAGAAAATCATACTGCGCCTGATGCTTGAACAGGGAAAAATTGATGAAAGGCAATATGAGCAGGCTTTGGAAGAGGAAATTGTTTTTTGTGAAAAAAGCGAGGCCAAAAAGAGCTCAACAACCCAGTCATATTTTGTCGATCAGGTGATACTTGACGTCAAAAGAGACCTGATGGAAGAAAAAGGCTGGAGTGAAACCATGGCTCTTGCCCAAATTTACAGCGGAGGGCTCCACATTTATACTACAATGGATCCCGACGTCCAAAGGGCATTGGATGAAGTGTTCAACGACAGCAAGTATTTTATTGGAGTTGAACCAAAAACCAAAACCCTGCTCGAACACCCTGAGGCAGGTATGGTGATTATAGATCCGAATACAGGCGAAGTAAAAGGAATGCGTGGAGGCTACGGCGAATTGGATGCCAGCATGACTTTGAACCGTGCTACACAGATTCAAAGGCAGCCGGGTTCAAGCTTCAAGCCTATAGCAGTATACGCTCCGGCTCTTGACCTGCACAAAATAACCCCCGCTACGGTTTATGATGATGTGGCAGTGTATTTTGGTACCGGCAAAAATAAAAATAAACCTTACCCGAACAACTACGACCATACATACGGAGGCCTCACCAGTATACGTGACGCAGTCAAGCGGTCCGTCAACGTAGTTGCGGCCCTGGTTTGGATGGATATCGGGCCTGACAATTCCATTTCATACTTGAAGAAGGTAGGTATAGACAGGCCTGAAGAAAGGTACCTTTCAATAGCAATGGGCGGCCTTCACAAGGGTGTAAGTCCACTGGAGATGGCTGCTGCCTATGTGCCGTTTGTCCACAAGGGTATGTACTTTGAGCCTATAACATATATAAAAGTAACGGACAGCAACGGAAAGATTGTCCTGGAGAAGAAGCCCAAATACGAAACCGTTTATGATGAAAGAACCGCTTTTCTCATGACCAGTATGCTTCGGGACGTAACCAGTGCCCCGGGAGGTACTGCATACGGCAAAGGTATCATTAAAAACGCTGATGGCAAAGTGATTCCTACTGCCGGTAAGACCGGAACAACCAGTGACAACAAGGATAAATGGTTCGTCGGATTTTCTCCGTACTACGTAGCTGCAACATGGTATGGTTATGACCACCCCAGGCAGCTTATCGGCAATGAGCGAAACCAGGCACTAATTATATGGCACGACGTAATGGAAAAAATTCATCAGTATAAAGAGCCGATTGACTTTGAGCAGCCGTCAGGTATTGTCAAAAAAGCGGTTTGCATTTATTCCGGAAAAACTCCGTCGCCTCTCTGCTATAAGGACCCGAGAGGAAGCGCCGTAAGGGAAGAATACTTCATAAAGGGCACCGAGCCTAAATCCAATGAGGTATGTGACGTGCACGTTTCGGCAAAAGTATGTACGCAAAGCAAAGACGAGTGGGGCAGGAACCTGCTGGCAGGGCCTTACTGCCCAGCCGAATCTGTTGCGGAAAAAGTATTTATCCAGCGTCCCGTACCTTACACACCAAAGGAAGTAGGTGAAAAGGCGCCCAAAGACTTGCAGTATGAATTACCCGCAGGTGAATACTGTACAATACATGGTGAACCGCAATACGGAACAGTCGTTCCTTCAGAAAGCGGCAGCGAAATTACCCAAAATGAAGGCAGCGAAGGCAATTCAGGTGGAAACAGGCATCAGTCAAATGAACAGCATGAAAATGAGGCGCAGGAAAATGAACCGCAGGAAGATGAAGATGGACTTGACTTGTTGGACAGAATCCTGAATGGCCTTAATATTCTTAATATTATTGATTAGAAACCGACTGATATTTGTCAGGACCCGATTGATATGGGCTAGGGTCCGGTTAATATTGGTTCGGAACCAATTGATTGTTTTTGATCGGTTTTTGATTGGCTGTTGATCGGCTGTTGAACATAAAAAAATCACCTTTCCAGTTAGTTATAGTGTAGCCTGGTCAGCTGTACTGCAGCTTGAAGATTAAGCTATAGTACAGCTTGAAGATTACAATCAATGCCTATAAGGCAGCTTAAGCTACAGCCTGCCAGGCAGGTAAATGGAAAGGTGATTTTTTATTATTTATCTTATCTGTCCGTTTCCATATATTATAAACTTGGTTGTGGTAAGTTCCTTCAAGCCCATGGGGCCCCTTGCATGCAGTTTTTGGTTGCTGATACCTATTTCTGCCCCGAAGCCAAACTCAAAACCGTCAGTAAACCTGGTTGATGCATTTACATATACGGCCGACGCATCAACTTCCTGCAGGAATCTTTGAGCCTTGCTGTAGTTTTCAGTAACTATTGCCTCGGAATGGTGCGTACCATACCTGTTTATGTGCTCAATTGCTTCATCAATACCGTTGACAACCTTTACCGCAAGGATTAAATCCAGGTATTCCGTGGACCAGTCTTCCTCACTTGCAGGCTTTGCATCCTTGAACAGTTCCAGCGTTCTTTCGCATCCCCTTATTTCCACGTTCAGATCTCTTAATTTCTTCAGGGCATTGGGAAGAAATCTTCCCGCTATTGCCTCATCTACCAACAGGGTTTCCGCAGCATTGCAAACTCCGGGCCTTTGCGTCTTGGCATTTATAATTATTTTCTCAGCCATTTCAATATCCGCATCGCCGTCTACATAAACATGGCAATTGCCTTCTCCTGTTGCTATGACCGGTACGGTGGAATTCTGTATCACAGCCTGTATCAGCCCGGCTCCGCCTCTTGGAATAAGCACGTCTATATATTTGTTCAGCTTCATCATCTCATTTGCCGTTTCCCTGCTGGTGTCCTCCACAAGCTGAACCGTACCGTCAGGCAATTCAGCTTCGCTCAGTGCTTCTTTTATTATCGATACAATGGCTTTATTTGAATTGATTGCCTCACTTCCGCCCCTAAGAATTACGGCATTACCGGACTTAATGCATAATGCTGCCGCATCAACGGTAACGTTGGGCCTTGCTTCATATATAATCCCTATGACCCCTATCGGCACGCGCTGCTGCCCTATCTGCAACCCGTTAGGCCTTCGCCACATGGATATCACTTCACCTACAGGGTCAGGCAAGGATACAATCTGCTCCACGCCCTCGGCCATAGCCTTTATCCTCGCGCTGTTTAGCGTAAGCCTGTCTATTAATGCTCCTGTTATTCCTTTCGCTTTTGCGTTTTCAACATCAAGCGCGTTTGCCTTAAGTATTTCGTCGCTTCTTTCCAAAAGCATGTCGGCCACTTTCTGCAAAGCACGGTTTTTTGCCGTAGTTCCAAGCGTAGCAAGCTTGTAGGAAGCCTTTTTTGCTTTTTCGCCCATCAATTCCAGTTTACTCATGTCTCTGGTCCTCCTTTCATTTTGAATTATTTCCATTAGAGAAGTAATGTCCTCACTTCTTTGCTTTAGTGGAGAAACGTCCCCTGTCATAATCAGGTCTCAGCGTTTTGCCACAAACAGGGTTCCCACGTTTTCCCCGTTTAAAATTTCCATAATTATATCCGGATTTTTCCCGTTTGCCAGGACCATATTGATGCCTGCGGATGTAACCAGCCTGGCTGCTGACAATTTGGTAATCATTCCTCCCGTTCCTCTTTTCGAGCCTGCCCCGCCGGCACATTTCTCAATTTCAGGAGTTATCTCATCAATAGTTGATATAAGATGGGAGCAGGAATTCTTCTTCGGGTCACAGTCATAGAACCCGTCTATATCTGAAAGTATAATGAGAACATCGGCCTTCACAAGAATTGAAACTATTGCAGACAAGGTATCATTATCTCCAAAGACCTTGTCCTCGCCATATTCAATTTCGTCTATTGAAACGGAGTCATTTTCGTTAACTATCGGTACTATCCCCAGCTCAATTAAGGTTTCAAACGTATTTATTACGTTTTGCCTTCTGTGGTCGTCATCTATGACGTCCCTCGTAAGAAGTATCTGGGCAACCGTATGCCCGTATTCCGAGAAAAACTTGCTGTACATGTGCATCAACTCGCACTGCCCTACAGCCGCTACAGCCTGCTTTTCACGTACCGTCTTCGGCTTTTCCCTGAGTTTTAACTTTCCCACTCCTACGCCTATTGCTCCTGAAGAAACCAAAATTACCTCTTTGTCCTGATTGAGAAGATTTGACAGAACCCTTGCAAGTCTGTCCATTGTCGTTAAATTTGTCTTCCCGTTTTCATATGTCAGGGTGGAAGTTCCCACCTTTACGACAATCCTTTTCGCCTCACGCAATACATCCCTGTTTCCGCACATAATTTACCCCTCTGCCTTTCAATCAAGCAAATCATTTAATGTTTTTTCATAATATGTCTGCTTAAGTACAGCTCTTTCATGTATACATGCTTTATAGCATTTCTTACAATTATACACTAATTTAAGGCTTATTGCATCTGTTATTCATTTATAATGTAACAATGTTGTGCTGTTTTACATAATATGAAAATGGTGATGTAATATGGATAACAATAAATATAAAAAGCTGGAATACATAACAAACGGTATTCGCGCTGCAAATAAAATTAATGAAATATACAATTCAAGAATTCAAGCCCGTGACGGTTCCGGCATAATGCCGAGCAGACTGTCCATGCTTAATGAAATACTGAAAATCATCGCCCAATACTACCCTAACCCGCAAGGCGGTTTACTTAGCAATGCAGTCATAAAAAGCACTGAATACAGCAAAGCGTATAAAAATGTCAAGCATCAGATAAGTTTGGCAAAAAATAATGGAATTGATGCGGACACGGTAATAAACACACTTAAATATATTAAGCCCCTCCTCCGAGGACAACATATGCATACAATAGACAAAATCATAAGGATATACGACATTATAAAATCATGACATGCCATATTCCCCCTCATCCATAGTCGGGCTGCCCCGGTTTATTGACACTGGGGGCCGCCCCCCTTTTTTATTTTCCGGGTTTTATCATTTTATCCTGACAGTTATTTATAGACCGTGCCTGCATAATTGAATCATATTTGCAGCCCATACCCGCATAATTAAATCATATTTGCGGCCAATATCCACATAATTAAATCGTATTTGCAGGCTATATCCACAAAATAAACCACATAATTAAATATTTACATACCGTGCCAGAACTATTAAATTATTGGTGTCCGCACATCTAAATTATTGGCATACTATCTCCTCACAATTGTTTCTCCAGTTTAAATTCCCATAATCATGTTTAGTTTATATTTCCATTACCATTCTTTCAATTTATAATCTCATAATCAAATAAAATTTGTTCATATTCCAAAACCATATTCACATCAATCAGATAATTAGCAGTTCATTCACATAATAATTAATTTTTACATAATAATTGATTTTCGCATAATAAACATTTTCCGTCCGGCAAAGACGTGTTAAATGCTTTCGGAATGATAATAATAAATACAAGTGTAAACTGCAAATATTAAAAGTACAAGTTCCAAAATAAGATTTTACGAATTCAAACCGGGAGGAGAATTGTTTATATGAAGCAGTTCATGGAACAATGGAAGGGATTTAAGGAAGGCAACTGGTGTTCGGAAATAGATGTCAGGAATTTCATACAACTTAATTACACGCCTTACGAGGGGGACGAAAGTTTCCTGGAAGGGCCGACGGACAACACAAAAAAGCTGTGGGAAAAGGTATCCGAGCTCCTGAAGAAAGAGCGCGAAAACGGAGGAGTCCTTGACATTGACACCCATACAATATCCACAATTACATCCCATGCACCAGGCTATATAGATAAAGACCTTGAAAAAATAGTGGGCCTTCAGACCGACGCCCCTTTAAAACGCGCAATAATGCCCTTCGGCGGAATACGTATGGTAATGAAGGGCTGTGAAGCTTATGGGAAAAAACTTGACCCGGATGTAATCAAAATTTTTACTGAGTACAGAAAAACGCACAACCAGGGAGTTTATGACGTTTATACACCTGAAATGAGGCGGGCAAAGAAAGCCGGAATAATAACAGGCCTGCCCGATGCCTACGGCAGAGGAAGGATAATCGGAGATTACCGCAGGGTTCCCCTGTACGGTGTTGACAGGTTAATCCAGGAAAAGGAGGCCGAGTTTGCCCACCTTGAATATGACTACATTGACTCAGACACCGTAAGGGACAGGGAAGAAATCAGGGAACAGATCAAGGCTCTCAATGAGCTTAAGGAAATGGCTGCAAGCTATGGCTTTGATATATCAAGGCCGGCGGCAAACGCCCAGGAAGCTGTCCAGTGGCTGTATTTTGCCTACCTGGGAGCCGTAAAAGAGCAAAACGGAGCTGCAATGAGCCTGGGAAGGGTATCAACTTTCCTTGATATTTACATTGAAAGGGACCTGAGGGAAGGCAGGATAACGGAAAAGGAGGCCCAGGAGCTTATTGACCATTTTGTAATAAAGCTGCGTATTGTCAGGTTCCTTAGGACCCCTGAGTACGACAGGCTGTTCAGCGGAGACCCCACATGGGTGACGGAAAGTATCGGCGGAATGAGTCTTGACGGCCGGACCCTTGTTACAAAGACATCTTTCAGAATACTGAATACTCTCTTTAACCTTGGCCCGGCTCCTGAACCCAACCTGACAGTACTGTGGTCGGTACACCTCCCTTCCGCTTTTAAAAGGTTTTGTGCCAAGGTTTCAATTCACACCAGTTCAATACAATATGAAAGCGACGATATCATGAGGCATCATTGGGGAGATGACTACGGAATAGCCTGCTGCGTCTCGGCAATGAGGATCGGCAAACAAATGCAGTTCTTCGGCGCAAGATGCAACCTTGCAAAAGCGCTGCTTTATGCAATAAACGGCGGACGGGACGAAATGACCGGAATGCAAATAGGTCCCAGGTTTGCCCCGGTTCAAACGGAATACCTGGATTACAATGACGTGATGGAGCGCTTTGACATGATCCTTGACTGGGTTGCAAGGCTTTATATGAACACGTTGAACATAATACACTACATGCATGACAAGTACGCATATGAAAGGCTCCAGATGGCCCTTCACGACCGTGAGGTTTTCCGCACCATGGCATGCGGTATTGCAGGGCTTTCTGTCGTTGCAGACTCATTAAGCGCAATAAAATACGCAAAAGTCAAAGCAATACGGGACAAAACCAACCTGGTAGTGGACTATGAAGTTGAAGGCGGCTATCCCAAATTTGGTAACAACGACGACCGTGTGGATGAAATTGCAACGGAAGTAGTGCGGATGTTCATGAATAAGCTCCGCAAGCAGAGGACGTACAGGAATTCAATGCCTACCCTGTCCATTCTCACCATAACGTCCAACGTAGTGTACGGAGAAAAAACAGGCAACACTCCTGACGGAAGGAAAAAAGGCGAGCCCCTTGCACCGGGTGCAAACCCCATGCACGGAAGGGATGTAAACGGAGCCCTTGCTGTCCTGAATTCCATCGCCAAGCTCCCTTACGAGTATGCACAGGACGGTATTTCATACACTTTCTCCATTACACCCAAAGCATTGGGGCGGTCTGAAGAAGAGCGAATCAACAATCTTGTGGCTCTTCTTGACGGATATTTCCACCAGGGCGGCCATCACATAAATGTAAACGTCTTTGAAAGGCAAACGCTCCTTGATGCCATGGAGCACCCGGAAAAATACCCGCAGCTTACAATAAGGGTATCCGGGTATGCTGTAAACTTCATCAAGCTTACAAGGGAGCAGCAGCTGGATGTAATCAACAGGACCATCCACGAGCTGATCTAGTACGGTGATACTATGGTAAAAGGCAGAATCCACTCTTTTGAAAGCTTCGGAACCCTTGACGGGCCCGGCATACGCTTTGTTGTGTTCATGCAGGGATGCCCGCTGAGGTGTATCTACTGCCATAACAGGGATACATGGGATCCTGCAGGTGGAAAGGAGTACACACCGGAAGAGGTTTTTAACGAAGTTAAAAAGTATGTAAACTACTTTAAATTTTCAGGTGGCGGCATTACTGTGACAGGCGGCGAACCCACCCTTCAGGCGGAATTTGTAGCTGAACTGTTTAAAAAATGTAAAGATGCGGGCATTCATACAGCCCTGGATACATCAGGCTTTGTTGATGTTGACAAAGTAAAGGAGCTCCTTGAGTATACCGATCTGGTCCTCCTTGATATAAAGCACGCTATAAAAGAAAAGCACAAGCTTATAACAGGTGTCAGCAATGAAAAAATTATTAAGTTTGCCCGCTATCTCCTTGAAAAAAATATACCCGTCTGGATACGTTATGTACTGGTGCCGGGCTTTACTGATGCTCCCGAGGATTTGGAAAGTGCCGCTGCCGTTATTTCCGGTTTGAAAAATGTACAAAAAGTGGAAGTACTTCCTTATCACTGTCTGGGAGCTTATAAATGGACAAAACTCGGTGAAAAATACTCTCTTGAAGGTATGCGCGAGCCTACACCGGAGGAGGTGGCAAGGGCTTTAAAAATACTTTCAGGGTCTCTGAAAAAGTAGCAAAATAATTTAACACGCTGTTTAATATAACTAAACAAATTTTCTTCATTTCAAACCTGCTTTTTCAAGAGCAGGTTTAAATTATTTCGTATACGTAAACATATCGTTGAATCCATGCATCACAACGCATGGTCAGCACGCCGGAAGTCGGGAATGCCAAGGCATTTCCCGCCTGCAAAAATATTTTATTTTTTTCGAAAAACATGTTGACTTTATGTTCAATATGTGTTTATAATAAGTTGTTTTATTGGTTTAGCATATCTAAACCTTGTGTTTAAAGATAGCGAACCAAATTTTTATACTTTTTTTGAAAAGGGTGTTGTAATGAATATCGGTGAAAAAATAAGGCGTTTGAGAGTAAAAAACTCTCTTACACAGGAAGAACTTGCGAACAGGTGCGAATTGTCCAAAGGTTTTATATCCCAGATAGAGCGCGATCTTACATCACCTTCCATCGCGACTCTGGTGGACATACTCCAGTGTCTGGGAACAAACCTGAAGGATTTCTTCAACGAACCTATGGATGAAGCAATTGTATTCGGCAAGGATGACATATTTGTCAAGCAGGACCAGGAACTAAACCATGAGATAAGGTGGCTTGTACCTAATTCCACCAAAAACCTCAACAACCCCCATGAAGGTGAAGAGTTCGGTTACGTGTTTTCGGGAAGTATATATATACACCTGGGAAATACAAAACGCAGGGTTAAGAAAGAAGAAAGCTTCTATTTTAAACCGACAATGATTCACTATATATCAAATGCAGGCAAAACCAAAGCCAATGTTTTGTGGGTGTCAACGCCACCTAGTTTTTAAAACCGCCCGGTTACAGATAACTTCCCGGTTTTAGTTAAAATGCCGGGTAAATAAGCGCACTTTAACAGCAACAAACGAGGGGGGAAGCATTATGTCAGAGAACATAATAGAACTTATAAATGTATCAAAAGAATATGACGGGACTGAAGCCCTTAAAAATATCAATTTGACCATAAAAAAGAATGAGTTTGTAACGCTTCTTGGCCCCAGCGGCTGCGGCAAGACGACAACACTCAGGATTATTGCAGGATTTGAGAACCCAACGGAAGGAACCGTGCTTTTTGAAGGAAAAAACATAAACTCACTTCCACCCTATAAGCGAAAGGTTAACACGGTGTTCCAGAGGTATGCCCTTTTCACCCATATGAACGTTTTTGAGAATATAGCTTTTGGCCTCAGGATCAAAAAGCTTGACAATAAAACAATAAAGGAAAAAGTGAGCCATATGCTTAATATGGTCAATCTTTCAGGGTACGAAAAAAGATGCGTGGATTCTTTGAGCGGAGGCCAGCAGCAGAGGGTGGCAATTGCAAGAGCGCTCGTCAACGAGCCTCAGGTTCTTTTGCTTGATGAACCCCTTGCAGCCCTTGACCTAAAGCTCAGGAAAGAAATGCAGATTGAACTGAAAGAAATGCAAAAAAGGCTTGGGATTACTTTTGTGTATGTCACTCATGATCAGGAGGAAGCCCTCACAATGTCCGATACCATTGTGGTAATGCGCGATGGCTCCATTCAGCAGATAGGAACTCCTGAACAGATTTACAATGAGCCGAAAAACGCCTTTGTGGCTGATTTCATAGGCGAAAGCAACATTATAAGCGGTGTTATGCTGAAAGATTATCTTGTACGCTTTGCAGGGCATGATTTTGAATGCGTGGACAAAGGGTTCGGCGAAAATACAGAGGTTGACGTCGTAGTCCGTCCCGAGGACATTAAAATCACCCGTGAAGGGGACGGCATGCTCCAGGGAGTAATAAAATCCGTGACTTTTAAAGGCGTTCATTATGAGATGATTGCAGAAGCAAACGGAATACAGTGGATTATACACAGCACGGCCATGAGCCCCGTAAATTCCAGGGTGGGGCTGACCATATACCCGCATGACATTCAGATAATGGAGAAGGTGGCGATAGAATGAAAATACGATGGATATCAGCACCATACATTGTCTGGATGATAATATTCACGGTAGTGCCGCTGCTACTCGTGTTTTTTTTCAGCATAACCGTGCAAACCGATGAAGGCATTGTATTCACGTTGGAGCATTTTAAAAGGTTAACCGAACCGATTTATTTAAAGGTATTGTGGCGCTCGATTTATCTTGCCCTCCTGAGCACCGTGATATGCCTTGTTTTAGGCTATCCTATGGCAATGATACTGGCAAATACCGATGTTAAAAGAAAAAACGTGCTTATTTTCCTTTTTGTAGCGCCAATGTGGATGAATTTCCTTTTAAGAACCTATGCATGGCTGACACTGCTTGAAAAAAACGGGCTGATTAATACTGTGCTTTCATTTATAGGCATAAAGCCTCTCAGCCTTTTATATAACAACATGGCTGTTTTGCTGGGTATGGTGTACAACTTTCTGCCTTTTATGGTACTGCCCATATATTCAGTGCTCAGCAAGGTTGACAAAAGCGTAATTGAAGCTGCACAAGACCTGGGAGCAAATAATTTCAAGGTGTTCACAAAGGTTACGTTTCCCTTAAGCCTGCCGGGTGTGATATCGGGAATTACCATGGTATTCATGCCGGCGGTAACAACCTTTGTTGTCCCAAGGCTGCTTGGCGGGGCACAGTTCACTCTTATCGGCAACCTGATAGAAAGGCAGTTTGTACTTGTAGGCGACTGGAATTTCGGCTCGGCACTTTCAATAGTAATGATGATCCTTATTCTTTTAAGTATGGGCATTATGTCCAGGTTTGAGACTGACCACGTGGAGGGAGGCTTTATCTAAATGAGGTTTTTAAAGAAATTTTATACATTTATAATATTTTTCTTTCTCTACGCGCCCATTTTCGTGCTGATGATTTTTTCCTTCAACAATTCGAAATCCAGGGCAAAATGGGACGGCTTTACCTTCAAATGGTATGCCGAGCTGTTTAAAGATGACGAGATTTTGACTTCCCTCTACTATACGATAATAGTAGCTGTGATTTCCTCCCTCGTTGCAACTGTCATAGGTACCATAGCTGCAATAGGAATTCATAACATGAACAAAATAAAAAAGGCCATTGTTATGAACCTGACTTATCTCCCGGTGGTAAATCCGGATATTGTTACCGGTATATCACTGATGATACTGTTTATTTTTTTGAAGCTAAACCTTGGCTTTATTACACTGCTTTTTGCGCACATAACCTTTAACATTCCCTATGTAATACTATCGGTTATGCCCAAGCTGAAGCAGTTGGACAGGCACGTCTATGAGGCGGCTCTTGACCTGGGGGCTACTCCCCTGCAGGCTTTCCGGAAGGTCATTCTTCCTGAAATAATGCCCGGTGTAATAACCGGCGCCCTTTTGGCCTTTACGCTGTCCCTGGACGATTTTGTGATAAGTTTCTTCACAACAGGATCAGGGGTATCCAATTTGTCCATAACAATTTACTCAATGGCCAGGAGGGGTATAAATCCGAAAATAAACGCTCTTTCGACGATTATGTTCATAACCGTACTGCTTCTGCTTGTTATTGTAAATAAGAGAATGTCCAGAGCAGATAATACGACAGGAAAGGAGATCAGAACATGAAACACAGGAAACATTTCATGCAAACAGTAAAATTTACGGCAATTATATTATTGATAGCAGTATCCGCATCCCTCATTACAGGCTGCGGGGCTTCTTCAGGCAACAGTTCCGATACCGATGGCAACGGCTCCGACAAAAAAGTTGTCCTTAACGTTTATAATTGGGGAGATTATATAGACGAAACCGTCAATGACCTGTTTGAAGAAAAATACGGAATTAAGGTCAATTATGAAAGGTTTGCAACAAACGAGGACAT
>JAMOAC010000398.1 GCA_023621975.1 Bacillota bacterium
CGGCCTTGTGTATTTCTTCATACTCCCTGTATTGCTTCTCCAGGTGCTTTTTAAATTTCTCATCTTCAACAATTCCAATAAGTTGTTCTAATGTGTGAACACCCATCTGGGAATTTTGATATATAAAATTTAAAAGCTCCGCATTTCCGTTCATACCGGTCACACTCCTTTAAGCTAGTATGTGCAGGAAAATGCGGAGCTATTCAGATGTTTCGGCTTATTACTGCCCAATGTCGTCATTTCAAATCGACAAAAGCTATTCAAAGTCATCTTCTGATAACTTCATGCCTTTTGGGCCCATTCGTAACAATAGTAATGGGTATTCCAAGTGCTTTTTCAATAAACAGCACATAATTTTTACAGTTTTTTGGCAATTTATCAAAATCTGTTATTCCTCGAATATCCTCTTTCCAACCGGGCAGGTACTCCAAAACGGGTTTTGCCTTTTCCAGGACGGCAGTTACGGGAAAGCCCTCTGTGATAGTCCCGTCAACCTCATAAGCTACACAAACCGGAATAGTATCCAGGTAACCCAATGCATCCAATACCGTTAAGGCAACTTCAGTTGCACCCTGGACCCGGCAGCCGTATCTTGAGGCAACAACATCGAACCATCCCATTCTTCTTGGCCTTCCCGTAGTTGCACCGTACTCCCCTGCATCTCCTCCCCGTCTTCTGAGGGTTTCTGCTTCATCTCCGAAAATTTCACTTACAAAAGGTCCTGATCCCACAGCACTCGAATATGCTTTGACAACAGCAGTAACCTTGTCTATCTTGTATGGCGGAATACCTGCACCAACCGATGCAAAACCTGCTAACGTTGATGACGACGTAGTAAATGGATAAATCCCGAAATCAGGATCCTTCAGCGCGCCCAGCTGTCCTTCAAGGAGAATGTTTTTATTCTCGTACATTGCCTTTTGCAAATATTCAAAGGTGTTGGCAACATATGGCCGTATCATTTCACTGTAACCCATAAGTTCTTCAAATAAAGCCTCCGGATCCAGAAGGGGTTTGTGATACAGGTGTTTCAGCAGCACGTTTTTGACTTCACAAATCCGTCTCAACTCTTCCTTAAGCATATCCGGATAGAACAAATCACATACCTGTATGCCGGACTTCAAGTATTTATCTGAATAAAAAGGAGCAATACCGGACTTTGTAGATCCGAATTGCCTCTCTTTAAGCCTTTCTTCCTCGTATTGGTCAAATAAAATGTGATAAGGCATCAGAACCTGTGCTCTCTCAGAAATTAATAAATTCGGATTGATCCCCTTTTCCTTTAAGGATTCAATTTCTTTCATCAGATAGGGTATATTTAAAGCCACACCATTGCCAATAATGTTTACCGTATGTTCATAGAAAACGCCTGACGGCAACTGGTGCAGTGCAAATTTTCCGTACTGGTTGATTATGGTATGTCCTGCATTGCTCCCTCCCTGAAACCTGATAACTATATCCGACTCTTCGGCAAACATGTCTGTAATTTTGCCTTTTCCCTCGTCTCCCCAGTTTGCTCCTACTATCGCTCGAATCATAACAATCCTCCTGCATTTATATTCTGGACAGCCTTTCCATGGCTTCAATAATATTTTGCCTCTCACCGAATGATGTCAGTCTGAAAAATCCTTCGCCATTTTTCCCAAATCCTGAACCTGGCGTTCCTACAATACCGGCATTATCAAGAAGGTAATCGAAATACCCCCATGATGTCATACCTTCCGGGCATTTAAGCCAGATATAGGGCGAATTCTCTCCGCCGGTAAACCAGATTC
The DNA here is from genome assembly GCA_023621975.1 of Bacillota bacterium. The sequence goes on from JAMOAC010000398.1 coordinate 1,776, forward strand.
CCATTTCTTTGAGAGTTTGTGAAATAATCCTGGCATTCTCTTTATAATAGGAAATATTTTGCTGAATCTGTGCATGCCCTTCTTCTGAAAAGACCGCCTCGGCGCCGCGCTGAACTATATACGGTACGCCGTTGAATTTGGTAGTCTGCCTGCGCAGCCATAGTCTGTTCAAAACGGTATTTTCATATACCAGTTCCATTGGAACAATTGTATATCCACATCTTACTCCTGTAAAACCTGCAGTCTTGGATAAAGAACCAAACTCAATTGCACATTTTTTCGCAGCTTCAATTTCATAAATGCTGCGAGGAAGTTCATCGTCCTGGATAAAGGCTTCATATGCCGCATCAAAAAGAATAATTCCATTGCAGCTTAAAGCATAATCCACCCACGCCCGGAGCTGTTCCCTGTTGTATACTGCTCCTGTGGGGTTATTTGGAGAACAAATATAAATGATATCGGCTTTTATGCTTTAATCAGGC
>JAMOAC010000440.1 GCA_023621975.1 Bacillota bacterium
TTATCGGAAGAGTTTGGACATGATAGGATCATCGACACACCCATTTCTGAAATAATGATAGCCGGTGCTGCAGTGGGAGCGGCAATGACAGGAATGATTCCCATTGCTGATGTACAGTATGGAGATTTTTTATTCTGCATGATGGATCAATTGGCCAACCAGGCAGCAAAAATGAGATATATGTCTGGAGGCACTGTGAAGGTACCGATGGTTATGAGGGCTCCTGTTGGTGCTACTACAAGAGGTGCCCAGCATGCTCAGAGCCTGGAAGGATTTTTTACCCATATACCTGGCTTGAAAGTTATTTGTCCTGCAACACCATACGACGCAAAGGGGCTTTTAAAGACAGCCATCAGGGATGAAAATCCTGTAATCGTATTCGAACATAAGCTTTTGTATGGCAGTAAAGGAACAAGAGCAGAAAAATCTGCATTAAGCCCTGTTGGAGAGGTTCCGGATGAAGAATATCTTATACCCTTCGGTCAGGCAGCTGTAAGAAGAGAGGGAAAAGACATTACCATTGTTGCGAATCTTTTGATGGTATATAGATCAATGGAAGCTGCTGCTATCCTGGAAAAAGAGGGTATAAGTGTCGAAGTTATTGATCCGAGGACCCTTGTTCCTTTTGATTATGACACAGTTATAAAGTCTGTTGCAAAAACTTCCAGATTAATGATAGTTGAAGAAGATACAAAGAGGAATGGATGGGGAGCGGAAGTCGCTGCTCACATAGCGGAAGAAGCGATATATTATCTGGATGCACCTATAAAAAGGGTGGCTGCGTATGATGTCCCCATACCATTTGCTCCGGTAATGGAGAACTATGTAATACCTTCAGTAGAAAGGATAGTCAAAGAGGCAAGAGAACTTATGAAAGCATAATAAATTTTGAGAATCAAAATAATGATTTGGAGTGTTATTAATGGCATTAGTTAAATTGAGTAGTTTGATGAAACACGCGTTAGAGAATAAGTACGCGGTAGGGTATTTCGAATCCTGGAATATGGAATCCTTGCTTGCAGTAACAGATGCTGCGGAGAAAACTAATTCACCAGTAATTATTGGTTTCAATGGGACTTTTTTAGGTAATGAAGAGAGAGATATTGAAGAGAATATATATCATTACGGGGCTTTAGGAAAAATTGTGGCAGAACAGGTAAAGGTTCCTGTGGCCCTGTTATTGAATGAGGCTGATAAGGTTTCTATTCTTGTTAAAGGCTTAAAAGCTGGTTTTAATGCGATTATGTATGAAAATTCTTCGGATTCTTTTGAACAAGCTGTAAAAATAACAAAATATCTTGTCAGAACTGCCCACTATTGTGATGCTGATGTGGAAGCGGAATTAGGCTCTCTTCCAACAGCCGATATTTCTACTAATACAATCAGTCAAGGAGTGTTAACAGATCCCGAACAGGCAGTTTACTTCGTTGAACAGACAGGGGTTGACGCGCTTGCAGTTGCAGTTGGTAATGTACATTTATTAGAAGGAAAAAAATCAAATCTTAATTTCGATTTGATAAAAACATTAAGGGACAGGCTAAGAGTCCCTCTTGTATTACATGGTGGAACCGGTATTTTGGAAGAAGATATTAAAGAAGCAATAAAACTTGGTGTATGTAAAATAAATGTAGGGACAGTGCTCAAAAGAGCATTTATTAATGCAATTGATTCTTATCTTAAACTGAATAATGTGAAGGAAATGAATCCCCATGATGTTATCGGAAAAGGTGGAAAACTTGATGTACTGAGCAAAGCAAGATCGTGTGTGACTGAAGAAATAATCAGATATATAAGAATGTTTGGTAGTGAGGGTAAAGCTAAAATTTGGTGAGGTGAATATAGTGCTTTCAAAAGTTATTATGCCTTCAGGCGGACAGACTACTAATGAGTTATTACTGTTAAAATGGCATAAAAAAGTAGGAGATGTTGTAAAACGGGGAGATAAACTTTTTGAAATAGAAACTGATAAGGCTACGATGGAAGTAGAAAGCTATTGCGAAGGAGTTCTTCTTGCTGTCTTATATGATGAAGGTGAGTATGTGGCTGCAGGAGATATTGTGGCTTATATAGGGGAAGAGGGTGAAGAACTGCCACAGGATATAAAAAGGCCAGAAAGAAATAAAAAAAATGAAGAATATGATGAGTATCAGCCTATAATTCCAAAAGAAGATGATAATTTCAGTGAAGCCGATAAAGATGACGATGATTACAATGTTAAAGAGTTTTTGTCTGATTCTGGGAAGGTACTTGCTTC
>JAMOAC010000186.1 GCA_023621975.1 Bacillota bacterium
TACTACTCTTGTTGAGCATCTATCCTTGTTTAGCATACTGTTCCTGTAAATCATGCTCTCATTGTCAAACAGTTGTTTATTAAAATTAATATTATTTTCTTTCCTATAATTAATAATATACTTTAATTCTGACGATGTAAACAATGTAAATAATGACTGTTTTCATATTTGCTTTTGTGTTTTTTTCTTTTTCAAAAGATTGTTTCAGGCATAAAAAAACTGTTATAATAAAACCATATTATTCAAATAATCTGCTATGCCGAAAGTAATTGAGGTGGTACAGTGACCAACTCTTTTTTGAAATGAAGGCATAACAGGTTAAATTTATATAACGGGTTAATTTAATCAGGGAGATGACTTTATGAATGCTGAAATACTCGCGGTCGGAACAGAGCTGCTTATGGGACAGATTGTAAATACAAATGCTCAGTATATTTCCAGCAGGCTTCCATCAGTCGGAGTAAATGTTTATTATCACAGCGTGGTTGGAGACAATCCGGAAAGACTGCGCAAATGCCTTAATATTGCCCTTGAACGTTCAGATGCAATTATAATGACCGGAGGGCTCGGGCCTACGAAAGACGATCTTACCAAAGAAACTATCGCGGATGTTTTGGGTTTGAAGCTGGTACTACATGAGGATATACTTGATTCGATAAAGGCCTATTTTAAGAGGACAAACAGAAACATGACTGATAACAACATAAAGCAGGCTTATCTTCCTGAAAACTGCATTGTTATTAAGAACAGTATCGGCACCGCTCCCGGATGCATAATTGAAAAAGACGGAAAAGTTGTTATAATGCTGCCGGGTCCGCCGTCGGAAATGAAGCCAATGTTTGAGGAATCGGTAATTCCATACTTTGCAGGCAGGTCTGATTGCAAACTTGTTTCAAAATTCATCAAAATTTTCGGTATTGGCGAATCTGCAATGGAAGAGCTGATAATGGACCTGGTGGAAAATCAGTCAAACCCGACAATAGCCCCCTACGCCAAAGAGGGCGAAGTAATGCTGAGGCTTACAGCCAGGTGCGAAAAAGGATGTAACGGTGAGGATATTATCAAGCCTGTTGAAGATGAGATCAAGCGCAGGCTTGGCGATTATATATACAGTACTGACAATAAAAGCCTTGATGAAGTTGCAGCTGAACTGCTATTACAAAAAAACGTTACGATAGCAACGGCGGAATCTTGCACGGGAGGGATGATTTCAGGCAGGCTTACAGAGATACCGGGCATTTCAAAAGTTTTTAACAGGGGCATCGTTTCATACAGCAATGAAGCCAAGATGGAAAACCTTGGCGTAAAGAGAGAGACATTGGAAAAGTATGGTGCGGTCAGCAGGGAAACTGCCATTGAAATGGCTGAAGGTATCAGAAACGTTGCAGGTACGGATCTGGGCCTGTCTGTAACCGGAATAGCAGGACCAGGAGGAGGAACGGAAAAGAAACCTGTAGGGCTTGTGTATGTTGCGCTTGCAGATAAATCCGGCGTCAATGTAAAGGAGCTGAGATTGTTTGGCGACCGCGGTAAAATACGCCGCATTACGTGTCTTCATGCATTCGATATGATACGGAGAAAACTACTGGAATGGAATGATAACTGACAGGTAAACCACGATTTTGCCGGAACGAATTTTGCCGTATAAGAATCCCGGCAGGCTTTGTGACAGAAAATCAATGGAAAATAATATTTTGACAAAAGAATAAAGAAAATGTAAATTTTTTCAAAAAACTATTGACTCTTCTGATTTAATAAGGTATAATTGCATCAGAACAAACGTTCGATTACGAATATCCAAAGGAGGATCACGTATACATGATTGAGAAAAAAAAGGCACTTGAGATGGCGTTGAGTCAAATAGAAAAGCAGTTTGGAAAAGGTGCTGTTATGAAGCTGGGCGAGAACAGCCACCTGAACGTGGATGTAATATCTACCGGTGCAATAGGACTTGACATAGCGCTGGGCGTGGGAGGAGTACCGCGTGGAAGAATTGTGGAGATATTTGGCCCTGAATCTTCCGGTAAGACGACAGTTGCACTGCATATAATTGCAGAAGCACAAAAGAACGGGGGAGAGGCAGCTTTTATTGATGCAGAACATGCCCTTGATCCGGTATACGCCAAGAATATCGGTATTGACATAGAAAACCTGATTGTCTCCCAGCCTGATACAGGTGAGCAGGCTCTTGTAATGGCCGTTGGGGTTGTTTGTTGCGGTGCTATAGACGTAATAGTCATAGATTCCGTTGC
>JAMOAC010000426.1 GCA_023621975.1 Bacillota bacterium
AAAAAATTAGGAAGGAGATAGCCATGGTATATAATGAATCTTTTAAAGTGCAGTCAAATCATAAAGTTGTTACATTTCATGACGTGACTGAGGAAACAAAGAAAATCGCTGAAAGATCAGGCATTAAGAACGGTATTGTGGTAGTATATTCCCGTCATACTACATGCAGCGTCATAACAGAAGAACGTGCATTTGACATGTCGATGACAGGTTTGGAAACACTCCAGCAGGATCTGGTTGAAGTTATGGAAAACATAATACCTACTCAACGAAAAGAAGGAATGTATCTTCACCCCGGCCCCAAAGCATTGAAATTTGCAGAGCAGCATGATGAGGATGCCAGGGGATGCCATAATGCGGACGCGCATTTACGTTCTTCCATTATAGGAAGAAGTGTTACAATTGTGATGGTTGATGGCGAATTGGATTTGGGCAGCTTTGGACATATTTATTTCATTGATTTCGACCAGACGCGTGTCAGAGAGCGCACCGTGCAAGTTATGGTGATTGGCGAATAGTAAAAGCAAGAAAACCCTTGCAGAGCAAGGGCTTTTCATTTATGTACTTACTTATCTTTCTTGCTGCAGATCAAATTCCGGCATATAAGCCTTTTCTTCATCCGTGAACTTACGAAGAGTATTTATCACTTCTCCGTTATTCCATTTTCGATCTCCGACATCTTCTGTGGTACCCATTATGGTGATATTTACTTGCCTTCTGCGAGCACGTACGTGGTCCCAGTCAATAAAGTAAATATGGGCAAATTCTCCTCCGTCCAGCTTGCCGTCTTTAATTGTCATGCATTCACTGCGGCCGAAAAATACGCTGCGCAGATGTGCGTCGGTATTCATGCTGGTATAATTGCCGGGTTCATTCACGTGACGGGCGAATTGCAAGTGTACGGGACCCGGATGGCGGTATTGATTTTCTTCCACATAATCAGGCACCAGTTTGCGCATAATATCCAGCAGGTCGTGTTGCAGATACTCCAGATCAAAGGTATCAAGGTCATGGGAACATTCCTGAATCATTATACTGCATGTGGTATGATGGGAAACAATGGTGCAGGTACCGTTTTTAACACCTGATTCCTTAACAATTTCAAGAACCTCTTTTGTGATGTCATGGAATGTCGGAATCCAGCCTCTTGATTGCAGTTCCAGTTCTTTTTGAACAACTTTGAATTCCATATTATTTACCCCCCTAAAAATTAATGAATCTATAAGTTATTATAATTTATTGAAAGGAAAAATCAATATAGTTTACTATTAGTTTTCGTTTTTCTTTCTTTCATCCCAGGCTTTTCTTGCTGCAGCTATCATTTCCTCAATCATGGCGGCAGGATCATCAGCCAGGAAAATAGCACTGCTCGAACCGGTGGCTATCGCGCCGTTTCTTATAACATTGTATACATCCTCCCCGGAGCTGATTCCGGCGGCTGTCAACACTTTGATTTCAGGATTGACTTCATGAACGGCATCAATGGCGTGTTTAAAGTATTCCATGTCGCTGGTCTGCCCTGTACCGATTAATTCCGGCTGCTCTGCTACAATGATGTTAGGCCCTAAATTCGCTATAGCCTGTGCTTCTTCTATGGTATCAGCACAAACAATGGTAGCAAGGCCAACTTCATCTGCCCGTTTTATAGCCTTATTCAGGTCCGCCAGGCTAAGACGTTTTTCCGAGTGATTCAACATAACACCTGTAGCGCCTGCAAACTTGACTGCTTCAGGCAGTACCGAACCAAGGCCTCTGCCCGGTACCAGCGGATCCATATGTTGTGCAAACACAAGCAGATTCTTAGTCTCCTTGGCGATAAAGGGGATATCTGTGTACTGAGGAGTTAAGATGATCTGAACATCATATTTCTCTGAAACCCGGTCGGCAACTTTGGCTAACTCAATCATTTTTTCTCCGTAACAGTAGGCTTTTGGGCCAATTTCAAAGAAAGGTTCTTTTATTTTGATACCCTGATACATTGTACACCCACCTTATCATGATGATTTATTACGATCTAACTATAACATACAATTTATGCAAAGTCTATTACGAATAACTTTTATTATTGTTTGTATTATGTTCAAAAATTTATTTAATTGCTTTCATCATGATTAAGTCTATATAATGTATAATGGTGTAAAAAGAAGTTGAGCCAAAGCTCATACCTCGGTTAGAATATAAGTACCACCAAATACCAAACCGAGGAGGATGAACCATGGCTCAGTTTAATATTACAATAAC
>JAMOAC010000041.1 GCA_023621975.1 Bacillota bacterium
GGAATCAAGGTAGCCCATCTGAATCCTCAGCTGGAAAACAACCTGAAGGTGCGCACCCAGTGGAAGCATTTTCCCAGCTCCCAGAACAAGAAGCGCCGCTGCTACTACAAGGATTTGAAAAAGTCTTCTTGTTAGAGATCTTCTTAGCCTGCCGACATAGTCGTTGTCGGCAGGCATTTTTTGCGCCCGGCACGGCGGCAGCCGGGCGGTGAAAGCCAGCTGTTATTTTTACAATAATACAATTATTTATTTATATTGAAATGTACAATTACATACTTGACAAGAATATATTAAAATGTTAATTTATAATTAATATTATCATTGAATAAATTATATTGGAGTGAAAGCATGAAAAGTATAACATTTGAAAAAATACTTTTTTCACTCGGACTCATGGGCATTAAGGAGAATGACATTCTTCTTGTACATAGTGCGTTGACCAGCATAGGATATGTTGAAGGCGGAGCAGATACGGTTATAGACGCTCTCCTTGCCGCCATAGGCAAAGAAGGAACACTGGTAATGTCCACGCTTACCATGTGGGATAAGCCTTTTGATCCCGATAATACCCCTTCAGCCGTGGGCATTATTTCTGAGAAGTTCAGGCAGCGTCCCGGAGTTCTCCGCAGTCTGCATCCTGTCCATTCCGTTGCTGCATACGGACCGAAGGCAAGATACATTACGGAAGGTCATGATGGCTGCCCCACTGGTTGCGGGGAAGGAACACCTTACATGAAGGTTGCGGAATTGGGCGGAAAAATAATGCTTCTGGGTGTGGATATGGACAGGAATACCATGATGCATACCCTGGAAGAGCTTGCAGATTCCAGATATCTGTTAACACTTGACATTCCGGCTCCGATGTATCCGCCTTACAATGGCAAAGGCATTTTTACTCTGAAAAAATTTCCGCCGGGTCATAGGGATTATCTAAGCATAACCCGTCTTCTGCGAAAGGAATGTGTATTGATAGAAGGAAAAATAGGCAATGCCGTCACAAAAGTTATAGATGCCCAAGGTCTTTTGCGGGTTGCATTGCCGGCGCTGAAGGAGAACCCATTGCATTTTATATGTGAAAATGAACATTGCAATTTCTGCCGTTATGCACGGAATGTGTATGGCGGCCGTTTAAAAATACATACGGAGAATCATTGCGTTGATCCTGTCTGTGAAATATGTGTAGTACCTCAATAAAAGGGAGGGCGGAATTTTGGCTTTTAATACGATTTCTGCATACATACCTGACAGCCTGGCTGCTGATCTGCAAGATAAACTCAAACTGCTCCAAAAACTTAAGGTCAGCAACCTGGAGCTTACCTATAGGGAAGTACCCCTTGAAAAACTGTCGGTTTCTGAGGTCTATGAAATCAGGGATCTGCTTATTGATGAAGGCTGTACAGTCAGTTTGTATGAAACCGACCTGAAGCCGTCTGACAGAACTACACTTAATAAATTGCTGCGCAATGCTCTTCTGCTGGAAATTCCCTCAATCAAGCTTGATCTTGCTGAAGGCTCAGAAGATGACATAACTTTCTGCCTTGATGCTGTGGACAGCTATGGAATAATTCCCCTTATTGAGAATTCAGCGGATTCAGTTTTTCGTGATTCGGCTCACCTGCAGGATTTTATCAAAAAACACCAATCTCGGGGCTGCAAAATGATTTTTAATCCTCTGGAATTTGTAAAAACCGGACGGCATCCTTTCTTTCATGTCTACTATTCAAGTCGTTTGAAGAATTACATCATGGTTTTGCGTATTATTGACGGACTATACACTGATGGCAGCAAAGTGCTGCCCGGTCACGGAAATGGAGAGATTAAAGAATTGATTTCTATAATGAAAGCACGGTCATTCAATGGCTATTATTCGGTTTCCCCATATATTCCTGATGCTGGCGGACATTTCCTTGAAGAAACTATTGCATGGCTGAGGCATGTGCTGAAAAACATCTGAACCATTTATGCAGGCAAGTGAAAACTGATGTGAAGGGAGGAACCTGTTAAGTATTAACAGGGAATGTATGAATAAGGTTAAGATGGCAATAATAGGTGCCGGAATATGGGGAGAGACCCATGCATCCATATATAATGAGCATTTATTGGCAGATCTGGTTGCAATTTGTGACAAGGATATAATAAAGGCAAAAAAAATTGCACAGAAATATAACATTAAAGAGGTTTATTCTGACTATAACGAAATGCTGGAAAAAGCGGACTGTGATGCTGTAGCAATTGTAACACCTGATCATCTCCATGCAGATATTGCCATAGCCTGCGCCAACACAAAAAAGCACATGCTGATTGAAAAACCCTTGGCAACTACTGAAGAAGATGTCTACAGGATGGTTGAAGCCATTGAAAAAAACGGTGTCAGGGCAATGGTGGATCTTCATAACAGGTGGAGTCCGCCTTTTAATACAGCAAAACAGGAAATATTAGACGGAAGACTTGGCAAGCCTGTCAGTGCCTATTACAGGCTCAATGATATAAAATGGGTTGCAACTGACATGCTTCCTTGGGCATCAAAATCTTCCATCCTGTGGTTCCTGGGAAGCCATTCCCTTGATACGCTAAGGTGGATTTTGGGTGATGAGCCTTATGAGGTCTATGCAGTAAAGCATGAGGGAATACTCAAGTCACAGGGAGTGGATACGGTTGACATGTACATGACAACCATTAAATTCAAAAATGGTGCAATTGCTCAGATGGAAAACGGATGGATTACCCCCAATGCAAATACCTGCATAAATGACATAAAGTTCACCGTGCTTTGTGAGAAAGGCAAAATTGATATCGATGCTTCCAGCCATAATTTGATACAGATGACTACCGACGAGAAAGTCACCACACCCGATATCCTGGTAAGGAATTACGTTTTTTCGCAATGCAGAGGCTTTGCCTACGAAAGCATCAGAAGTTTTATTGATAAACTGTGCAAGGATGAACAATTCCATGTAACTCTTGAAGATGCCGCAAATACATCCCTGGCCATACTTTCAATATTTGAATCTGCTGAAACCGGCTTGCCCGTCAAGGTTAAGACTCTGTAACATTGATCTGGAAGGTGTCGAATTATGTTAAAATGTTTTGATTTAACCGGAGAAGTAGCGATAGTAACAGGTGCTGCGAAAGGTTTGGGCAGGGTATTTGCCAAGGCACTGGCTCAGGCCGGTGCAGATATTTATCTTATGGGACATGGTGAAGAAGGGCTTAAGGCAGCTGCCGAGGAAATAGCCGGCCTGGGCGTGCGATGTGCCTGGAAGTATGCAGAGATTACAGAGCAGGCTGATGTGGAAGCCTGTATCAAAGATTGCGTGGAAAAGTATGGAAAGATTGATATCCTTGTCAATAATGCCGCAACTTCAAGAATCAATATACCGCCTGAAGAAACAACGCTTGAACAATGGGATAAAGTTATGAACATAAATATAACCGGCAGTTTCATATGTGCCCAGGCAGCAGGAAGGAAAATGATAAAAAGAAGAAAAGGTAAAATAATTAACCTTGCATCAATTTCCGGATTTATCATCAATAAAGGCGTCCACGGCGGTTCATATGATGTATCCAAGCAGGCAATTGTCGGACTTACCAGAGCACTGGCAGCCGAGTGGGCACAATATAATATTAATGTAAATGCCATTGCACCCGGTTATTTTATGACTGATCCCAACAGGAGATTTTTTGAAGAGAATCCCAGGTTTTATGATACAGTTCTGTCCATGATACCCGCACAGAGAATAGGGAATCCTGAAGAGTTAAGCGGGGCAGTTGTATTTCTGGCATCAAAAGCATCTGATTACATGCATGGATCAATTTTGGTTATTGACGGTGGTTATACTATCTGGTAATCATTTAATTATTTAATTAAATAATGCGGAATACTACGCAGCAATATAAGGGGGAATATTATGGGCGATGTTATACTGGAGGTCAGAAATCTCAGCAAGACATATTCTGGAATTACTGTGCTGAATAAGGTGTCTTTCGATTTAAAGGCCGGTGAAGTCCATGCATTGGTAGGCGAGAACGGGGCCGGGAAGACTACCATGATAAAGATTATAGCCGGGGTTGAGAAGCCGGATGAAGGAAGTGAAATATTTATAAATGGTGTACATGCAACCAGACTTACGGCAGCTAAATCCATTCAAATGGGGGTTACGGTAATCTACCAGGACATAAGTCTGTTCCCAAATCTGACTGTTGCTGAGAATATCTGTTTAGAAAAAAGCACGTCCTTTATTGTCAACTGGAATGGAATACATAAAACGGCAAAGGAAGTATTGGATCTGATGGGCGTTGAGCTGGATCTTGATGCAAAGCTCAAAGATATAAGCATCGGAAAACAACAACTGGTTGCAATAGCCCGGGCCATAAATTTCAGGTCAAAAATTATTGTTATGGATGAGCCTACAGCGGCGCTTTCAGCACGTGAAGTGGAAATTCTCTATGACATAATCAAAACCGTAAAAAAACAGGGCATAGGGATAATATACATTTCTCATAAGCTTAATGAAGTGTTTGAATTGGCTGACAGGATATCAGTCCTTAGAGATGGATGGATGGTGGCATGTGACAAGGCATCAAACTTTGATGAAAAGAAACTTATAAACCTCATGGTAGGGCGTGAGTTAAGGTTTATACCTATGAGAGAAGAAAAGGATAATATAGGAGACTGCATATTTGAAGCAAAAAATCTCACATGCGAGCCTTATTTTAGAAACATTTCCTTTAAGGTAAAAAAACATGAAATCGTGGGTCTGACGGGGCTTGTTGGTGCCGGGCGCAGTGAACTTGCCCAGGCAATATTTGGAATGATGAAACTGCAAAGCGGAGAGATTTCCATAGACGGTGAAAAAATATCGGTAAAGTCACCTGAAGATGCCATAAATACGGGAATTTGTTATCTTCCTGAAGACAGGAGAAAACAAGGAATATTTACGGGTCATAGCATGACAAGCAACATATCAGTAGTAACATTGCACAAACACGTCAACAGACTGAATTTAATATCCAGAAAGAAAGAAACTGAAACAGCTCGGAAGTATATAGAAAAGCTTAGTATTCGACCAAATCTTCCTGTAATAAATATAGAGAACATGAGCGGAGGAAATCAGCAGAAAGTTCTGTTCAGCCGCTGGCTTAATTCAAACCCCAGAGTGCTGATTGTAGATGAACCTACCAGCGGAATTGATGTCGGGGCAAAGCTGGAGATCCATAAACTATTGAGGCAGCTTGCCAAATCCGGTGTGGGAATAATCCTGATTTCTTCTGACTTGCCGGAGATCTTGGCTATATCAGACCGCATACTGGTCATGAGAAAAGGTGAAATAGTTGACGAGGTAATTGCGGATGCTGCTACTCAGGAATCTGTACTTGAAAAAGGTCTGATGGATACGGGAGGCAGATAATAGATGTTGAAGAATAAGGAATTGGCAAGTTCCAAGGCCAGAGAAATTATACTTTTAGTGGTAATTATTTGTATCGGTGCAATAGTTTCCTTCATATCGGAGGGTTTCCTTACCGAAAGAAATCTTACTAATCTGCTGAACAACAATGCAATAACAGGCATGATGGCCATGGGCATGATGATCATTATAGTGACAGGCAACATTGATTTATCGGTTGGAGCTCAGTTTGCAGTATGTGCAATGACAGTAGCAGCTGTTTTGCAAATGACGGGAGGAGCATATCCTCCGGCGGCTTTCCTGATATCAATTCTAATAGGTATTGTCCTGGGAATATTTAATGCATTATTCATTGCAAGATTCAATATACCGGCCATTATAGTATCATTAGGCACATCAAGCATTATCCGCGGAGCGTTAATGCTTATTACGGACGGGGAATGGATATCCGGCCTCAAGGGTCCGTTTGTGGATTTTGCAAACTACAAAATCGGGCCGGTTACAGTCTCAGTGTATTTATGGCTTATTATTCTTATTATTACATATTTATTGCTTTACCATACCCGGATAGGCCGCAGCGTTCTTGCATTCGGCGGCAATCAGAGCGCTGCTGAACGAATAGGGATAAGCAGATATTCCGTATTAATGTTTTCCTTTGGTTATATGGGTGCATTATCAGGAATTGCTGCAGCCCTTTACGTTTCCAAGCTTGCCATTGCACAGCCGACTGCAGCCATGGGATTAGAAATGAAACTGATTGCTGCGGCGGTTATAGGCGGAACCATGTTTACCGGTGGAGTTGCCTCCATATTGGGAACATTTTTGGGTGCTTTGCTCTTCGGACTTATTGAAAATGCGCTGGTTTTGTCCAAAGTACCTGTATACTGGCAGAATTTTGCCACAGGCATAGTATTGATTGCAGCTATAGTTTCATCCGCATACAGACTTGGAAGTTTATCTATCAAGGGCAAACACGAAACCGGGGGAGAGGAAGCATAAATGAATAGAATTGGATTAAAAAAATTGGTAAATAACAATGAAGCATTGCTGGCTGTTTTCGCTTTGTTCCTTTTTGTTATATTTTCCTTTACCAGTTCATATTTTTTCAGGCTGGGCAATCTGATGCAGCTGACAGCACAGTTTGTTGAACTCGGACTTTTGACTCTGGCCATGTCAGCCTCCATAATCTCCGGCGGGATGGATCTTTCAATCGGCACCTTAACAAGTTTGTGCACGGTAATTCTGGCTTTGCTTATGGGTTCAATGGGGCTGAACATGTGGGTAGCCATTTTGATTACATTTGGCATTGCGCTGATTTGCGGGGTACTGAACGGATTCCTGTGCGGTTTTTTGAAAATCAATCCCATGCTGGCCACCCTTGGAACCCAGGCGCTTTTTTCAGGCATAGGTCTTGTGTTGTCCGAAGGGGTTACCATTCAATGTTTCAGGGAGGAATTTTTCTTCTTCGGGCAAGGCCGGATATTCGGGTTGCTGCCGTTCCAGACAATTGTCCTTATAATTGCGGTGGCAATTTCCATAATTTTAATTTCCCACTCAGTATGGGGACGAAGAATTTATCTTATCGGAAGCAGTCCCGAGGCTGCCAGATTTGCCGGAATAAGTTTTGAAAGAAACATCATGTTTGTATATATCTATTCAGCACTGATGTCATTCATATGCTCGGTTATTATTACGTCACGTATCTCAGGCGGACGGGCGGATGTGGCAGATCCTTTGGTGTTGCAGAGCATATCCGCGGCCGTGTTTGGAGGGATCAGTATTACAGGGGGTTCCGGCAACATTGTCGGTGCCATGATCGGTGTAGTTATATTTGCCATGGTATCAAACGGAATGAACATGATGAATGCTTCCCAGTTCCTTCAACAGATCATTATAGGAACAATATTGCTGGCAGTGCTGATATTCAGATATTTTATGAGAAAACAGTAGAAAGTTTAAGATTAAAGGAGGAAACAAATATGAGCTAACAAAAACATGTTAGTTTTTGTAAAAATAACAATTTAATAATATCATGGAGGAGGTAGAGAAAGTGAAAAAGGTAAAACTGATAATTGTTTTTGTCCTGCTGGCTGCCATTGTATTGAGTATTGCAGCCTGCGGACAGAAAAAAGAAGCTGCTACAGGCGGCAAGGGAACAATAGCTGTTTTGAATTATGTATCCAGTGCTCCTTACTTCCAGTGCGGTGAAGAGAAAGCGATTCAGGCAGGTAAGGAAGCCGGATACGAAGTGATCTATACCGGCACACCGGAAGTAGACACTCCAAAATTCATCAGCTTGATCCAGGACATGATTCAACAGGATGTTAAAGCCTTGTGCGTGGCTTCTGGTGACGCCACATCAGTTGTACCAGTGTTAAAAGAGGCAAGGTCTAAAGGCATCAAGGTTGTTTCCTGGGACCTGGACATAGATCCGGAAGGGCGCGATCTATATGCAGGTATAATGGACATATCTGAACTCGGTGTTCCTATGGTTGAAGAAATGGTAAAAACCATCGGTGATGAGGGAGAATTTGCCATCATAACCGGCGTTCTGACCAATGAATTCCTGCAGGCAAGAATAGACAGAATACTGGAATACATTGAAGAAAAATATCCAAAACTTGAATGTGTCGCAATAGAAGGCATGGATGAAGATCCTGAAAAATGTTTTACCGTTGCTCAGAATATAATTGCTGCACATCCAAATATTAAGGCAATTATGAGCAATGTTTCTACAGGGATGGGACCAATTGCCAAGGCTATTGAGCAGGAAGGCATGATAGGCAAAATCTATGTAACGGGCCAGTCAACACCCAATCTTGCAAAACCTGCATTTGAAAGCGGAGCAGCTAAGAGCGCGGTATTGTGGGACCCAGGCGACTGGGCAGCATTTGCAGTCAAGGTGGCTATAAACCTTGTAGAAGGCGTTGAAATGCCTGAAGGAAAGGTGGATATTCCTGGATTCCCGGATGCTACACGTGAAGGAGACCTGGTATATTTCTGGAAGACTCTTGTATTTACACCTGAAAACGTTGATGAATATGATTTCTAACTTAGAATAACCATAAAAAGGGAACAGCCTTAAAAGCTGTTCCCCTTTTTTCAGCAATGCTTATCTGCTCTCTATTGAATAAACTCCGGCAGAAGTTTTTCAAGTGCAAAAGCGCATAATGCTTTGTGAATCTCATCGTCATGCAGTTTTCCCAGACTGATAACGGGGTTCCGGGAAAACTTATTAACAATATGCATCTTCATTTCTTCAATTGCATACTGCAAAACATCCCTGTCATACTCAACAAGGGTTCCTGACAGTATAATCCTGTCGGGATCAAAACAGTTGACAAGGCTTGTAAGACCGCAGCCCAGATGCTTTCCTGCCTTTTTCAGCAGCCGTGATACCTTGGTGCTGTTCTTGTGTTTTGCCTCAATCATAGTTTTGAGATTCATGGGACGGCCTTGCTTTTCAACCAGATCATTAAGCACCGGACAGCCTTCATTCAGTATATCTTCACCTTTGTGTATAAGACTCAATTCTCCGCAATACAGTTCGAAACATCCTCTGTTTCCACAGTAGCAAGGTTCGCCGTTTATGTCCAATGACACATGTCCGACTTCTCCGCTTATGCCGTTACTGCCCATAATCATTTTGCCGTCAAAAAAGTTCACCATTCCGGTACCGGGAGAAAGGGACAGATAAATAACATTTTTCTCCGACTCGTCAATAAAACGCATTTCGTAAACTGCCTTTACCCTTGTGACATTTTCAAGATAAACAGGAAAATCAAATATGCTGGACAGAACGTTCTTCAACGAAAAATTTCTCCAGTTTAACAGAGGAGCATAGATATTTGCCGAATAATTGACCAAGCCCGGAATGGAAACAGCCAGAGCAGCCAATTTATTTTTAATTTCAGGAGGTTGTTTTTCTCTGAAAGATTTAATAGCTGTGGCAATGCGTGATGTAATCTGCTCCTCATCATTATCTTCGGTAATCACCAAGGGAATATTTTCTTCGGAAAAATCTACGATATTGCCCAGCAGATCGCAGCAATACAGATTCAGCCTCTGTTCGTTGATAATGGCTGCGGCAAGCACATAGCGGTACTTTCCATTAAACCTGATAAGCTTGGCTTTGCGGCCGATATCCGAATTCTCTGTACCGCCTTCGTAAACCAGGTCACTGGCCATAAGTTCATTGATTAAATTGGTGATTGTTGCAGTGCTTACCTTGAACTCAGCGGCTAAAGCAGGTCTGGACACTTTTTCGTGGATTATTATGTGGTGCAGAATTCCCAGCATGTTTTTTTGTTTTGAAATTAATGCAGCAGGATTCAAAATATACCTCCTAATAATATTATAATATAAATTGCTTTGTCAACCTGGTCTGCCAAAAGCTGTTACTTTATTAATTAAATATATTCAGTTGATAACCAAGTTCTATTATACCTTTTAATACTAAATTGTCAATACAAGTAATTATTGCTTTGCTAATAAGACACTTTATTTTATTTGACTTTGGTCTGTATTTATTTTATAATAAAAACATAATTATTAAATCAATTTATAAATTAATTAGCTGCATTAATAACATCAATAGGAGTATAGGTATGAAGAAGTATATTGATGTAACAGGCATAATTCAGGACGGAATGTGGAATTATGAACCCCCTTTTCCTTCGGTTTCCATAAAACCTCTCCCTAAGGTGCCGTGGGTGGATTATCCTGTATACTGCGAAATCTTTGATGGCATGCATTCACAAACAGGTACTTATCTTGAAACTCCTGCCCATTTTTACGGCATGGATTCAGCAAATTCCTACTTATTGATTGATGTTGAGCTGGAAAGAATATATAATGTGCCATGTGTGGTGCTGAACATAGGTATGCTGGAAAAACCGCCGGACGGGAAGCGTTACGGCATAACGGCTGAAGATCTGCAAAACTGTTTTAATGCAGGTGATATCCGCGAAGGGGATGCCATATTGGTGGGGACAGGATGGGGGCGTTTCTGGATGGACCCTGATTACCTGCCGGCCAGTCCCTATTTCACAAAATCCGCAATGGACTGGCTTTTGTCAAAAAAACCTTCCATATTGGGTTCAGATTTTGCCAGGTGGGAAAATTTCGAAAAGCCGGAGGAAGGGTTTTTCCCGGATTTTTATGCTGCTGACATTCTGATGGTAGCGCCGCTTATAAATCTTGAGAAAGTGACTGTTTCCCGATGCAGGATGACAGCCCTGCCGTTAAAGGTAGCCGGAACCAGTTGTGCTCCTGCACGGGTGGTGCTGATTCTGGATTAAATCAAACAATTGACAATTATATTTATTTTTGAGTATAATATAACAAAAATATTTGGCAAACACGATGAAGGGAAGAGTAGGCAAAAGGAATTGCTGACAGAGAGCCGGGCAGGGTGAAAGCCGGCAGCAAGGAACTTTGCTGAAGATGGCCCCGGAGTGAAGCGGCTGAACAGTAATA
>JAMOAC010000036.1 GCA_023621975.1 Bacillota bacterium
AATTTTTCAACAATATTAGTTAAAAGCGTTTATTTGATAAAAACAGGTGAGCACAAATATAACATCATAATAACTTAGCATACGGCTGAGCTGAATTGTTTAAAAGTAAATTAAAGACGTACTCAATGGAGAGTATAAGTGTTCTTCATGAGTACGTCTTTTTTGTTACATGGATTTCATACATTAAATTTTTCAGTTGAACTGCCACCATACAGCCTACTGGCAAACAAAAATCTATGAAGATGGGAATGAGTGAGTATGAGAAATAACAATTTACCGGTTAAACAGGGACTTTATGATCCAGCTTTTGAACATGATGCATGTGGAATAGGACTTGTAGCAGACATAAAAGGAAGAAAATCACACAGGATTGTCACCCAGGCTCTTGAGGTCCTTTTGAACCTGGACCACAGGGGAGGTATCGGAAGTGAGGAAAACACCGGAGACGGTGCAGGAATTCTTATTCAGATAAGCGACGATTATTTCAGACAGGTATGTGAAGATAAAAATATTATACTTCCTGATGCGGGACAATATGGCATCGGGATGGTTTTCCTTCCAGTTGATGCTGATTTGAGAAGAAGTTGTGAAAAGCACTTCGAAAAAATTGTCCGGGAGGAAGGACAGGAATTTATATGCTGGCGCACAGTGCCTGTAAACAATTCATCCCTGGGCGCAACAGCAGTATCCTGCCAGCCTTTTATCCGCCAGGCATTTATTGCGCGTGGTGCTCAGACCAATGAGGGAATGGATTTTGAAAGAAAGCTGTATATTATCCGAAAAAGGGCGGAAAGGGAAATAAGGCCCCGGGCTGATGGAAGTTACAGCAACATTTATTTTGCAAGTTTGTCGCATAAGACCATTGTGTACAAAGGAATGCTTCAGGCAGCCCAGTTACCTGAGTTTTATCCTGAACTGCTTGATGAACGGATGAAGAGCGCTATCGCACTTGTTCATTCAAGATTCAGTACCAACACTTTCCCAAGCTGGGAAAGGGCACACCCCAACCGCTATATTGTGCATAACGGAGAGATTAACACCCTTAGGGGCAATGTAAACTGGATGCGTGCAAGGCAGGCAATGTTTTCATCAGGCGTATTCGGCAAAGAACTTGAAAAAGTCTTGCCGGTTATCGATGAAAACGGCAGCGATTCTGCCATGATGGACAATTGCCTTGAATTTCTGTACCATTCCGGTTATTCACTTCCCCATGCCATTATGATGATGATTCCAGAACCTTGGTCCGGCCATGAAAGCATGGATGAACAGAAAAAAGCTTTTTATCAGTATCATAGCTGCCTGATGGAGCCCTGGGACGGGCCTGCGGCTATTGCATTTACCGATGGGAATCAGGTCGGCGCCGTGCTGGACAGAAACGGACTTAGGCCGTCCCGCTATTATATTACCGCGGATGGTTTGGTCATTCTTGCTTCCGAAGTAGGTGTACTGGATATAAATCCCCAGAACGTTGTTAAAAAGGGTAGGCTTCAGCCAGGCAGGATGTTCCTGGTTGATACGGTTAAGGGATGTATCATTGAAGATGAAGAGATCAAGCGAAAAATTGCAGAAGGCCGTCCGTACAGGGAATGGCTGGATAAGTACATGACCGGGACTGAGGATCTGAAAGGAAGCGTGCAGGAGGAGAATTCTGTGCCGAAAGACCTGGTTGCCATGCAGAGAATATTCGGCTACACATACGAAGATTTATCCATTATATTGGAATCCATGGCTGCAAAAGGTGAAGAACCTGTTGGTTCCATGGGGAATGATACTCCTCTGGCAGTGCTGTCGCCGAGGCCTCAGCTCCTTTACAACTACTTTAAACAGCTGTTTGCACAGGTGACCAACCCACCGATTGATGCAATAAGGGAATCAATTGTCGTGTCTACCGAAACCCTTATCGGATCGGAATGCAACCTGTTGGAGCCTGTTCCTGAGGCATGCAGGCGGATAAGGCTGGAGCATCCCGTTATTGACAATACGAAATTGAGTTTCCTGGAGAATATAAGGCAGGAAGGTTTCAAGGCAGAGGTTCTGAAAATTCTTTATAAAGTAAGTGATGGCGGTCCTGGCCTGGAAGAGGCCATGGAAGACCTTTGCCGGAAAGCGGAGCTGGCAATTGTAAACGGGGCAAACATACTGATTCTGAGTGACAGGGAGCCTGACAGGGAATATGCTCCAATTCCGGCTTTGCTGGCAGTATCAGGCCTTCATCATTACCTCATAGAAAGAGGGCTTCGCATCAGGACCAGTATAGTGGTTTCTTCAGCTGAACCCAGAGAAGTACACCACTTTGCACTCTTAATAGGCTATGGCGCTGATGCCGTCAATCCATATCTTGCATTTGAATCCATAAAGGATATGATTGACAGAGGCTTATTGAAAGGCCTGGATTACTCATTGGCCGAGAAGAATTATATCAAGGCGGTTGTTAAAGGATTGGTCAAGGTTATTTCCAAGATGGGGATATCCACCATTCAAAGCTACAGGGGAGCGCAGATATTCGAAGCAGTCGGAATAAGCAGTGATGTAATTCAAAAGTACTTTGCCGGAACACCGTCGAGAATTGAAGGAATGGACATCAGTAAAATAGCCCGTGAAGTTGAACTGAGGCATAAAGCCGCTTTTAATGCAGCTGACCGCGGTGATAAGGCTCTGGATTCCGGAGGATTGTATAAATGGAGAAAGGAAGGGGAACAGCACCTTTATAACCCCGAAACCATTTACAAGCTTCAACAGGCCTGCAGAACCGGGAACTATGGAATATACAAAGAGTACGCAGAAGCAATCAATGGCCGCCCGGAAAGGGTATTCACCATTCGCGGGCTGATGAAATTCAGAAGGATTAACAAGCCTGTGAGCATTGACGAAGTGGAGCCGGTGGAATCCATTATCAGGCGCTTTAAAACCGGAGCAATGTCTTTCGGGTCTATCAGCAAGGAAGCTCACGAGGCACTGGCAATTGCAATGAACCGTATAGGAGGAATGAGCAATACCGGAGAAGGCGGAGAGGATCCAAAAAGATTCAGGCCGGATCCAAACGGAGATTCCCGGTGCAGTGCCATTAAGCAGGTGGCCTCGGCACGCTTTGGTGTAACAAGCGAATACCTTATAAATGCAAGGGAACTGCAGATAAAGATTGCTCAAGGGGCAAAACCGGGAGAAGGAGGACAGCTGCCGGGTGAAAAGGTATATCCGTGGATTGCCAGGGTAAGGCATTCAACACCGGGAGTGAGTTTGATTTCGCCGCCGCCCCATCATGATATTTATTCCATCGAGGACCTGGCTGAACTTATTTATGATCTGAAAAATGCAAACAGCAATGCGAGAGTCAGTGTAAAGCTGGTATCGGAGGCCGGCGTCGGAACGGTTGCGGCTGGTGTCGCCAAAGCCGGTGCCAATGTTGTTGTAATCAGCGGTCATGATGGAGGTACGGGTGCATCACCCCGCACAAGCATAATGCATGCAGGTCTTCCATGGGAGCTTGGAGTTGCTGAGACCCACCAGACTTTGCTGCTCAATAATCTCAGGAGCAGAATTGTAGTGGAAACAGACGGAAAACTGATGACCGGGCGGGACGTGGTTATTGCCGCTCTCCTGGGAGCCGAAGAGTTTGCTTTCGCAACAGCTCCGCTGGTTGCACTGGGTTGTGTAATGATGCGCGTTTGCCATATGGATACGTGCCCGGTGGGAATAGCAACTCAGAATCCTGAGCTCAGGAAGAACTTTTCCGGTGACCCGCAATACGTGGTAAATCTCATGAAATTCATTGCACAGGATGTCAGGGAGATTATGGCGGAACTGGGTTTCAGGAGGATTGACGAAATGGTGGGAAGAACGGATGTGCTCGCCCTGGATGAAGAAAAACTGAATTGGAAGACGGAAGGATTGGATCTTCACAGCATTATGTACCAACCGGATGTTCCACAGGAGACAGGCCGTTTCTGCAGCGTTATCCGGAAACCTCAGCTGGAAAAAACACTGGATCGCAGAATTCTGCTTCCAATTTGCAGGCCTGCTCTGGAACACGGAAGGAAAGTACGTGCAAGGCTGCTTATAAAGAATACAGACAGGGCAGCAGGAACCTTGCTGGGAAGCGAAATCACAAAGATTTACGGAGCAGATGGCCTGCCTGAAGACACAATTCACATTTATTTCAGAGGATCTGCAGGCCAGAGCTTTGGCGCTTTTATTCCTAAAGGAGTAACTATGGAGCTCGAAGGGGATGCAAATGACTATATCGGGAAAGGGCTATCGGGAGGAAAAATCATTGTATATCCTCCAAAAGAAGCGATGTTTATACCCGAGGAGAATATAACAATAGGTAATGTGGCATTTTATGGCGCAACCAGCGGTGAAGCCTATATAAGAGGCGGAGCAGGAGAGAGGTTCTGCGTAAGGAACAGCGGCCTGAAAGCTGTTGTTGAAGCTGTCGGAGACCATGGCTGTGAATATATGACAGGCGGAAGGGTTGTGGTCCTTGGGCCAACCGGGCGAAACTTTGCCGCAGGCATGTCAGGCGGAATCGCCTATGTATTGGATGAAACGGGTGATTTCAGAAAAAGATGCAATACGGAAATGGTGTTGCTGGAAAGGCTGGAAGACGATGAAGAGATCAAAGAAGTGAGAAACATGATAGTAAAGCATGCAGGTTACACAAACAGCAGCGTTGCCTGGAGAGTATTGTCATGCTGGGATTATATGGTATCCAGGTTTGTGAAGGTAATGCCTAAAGATTATAAGAGAATACTTGATTTAAAAAAGAATATGAAGAACAGGGGTATGGCAGAAGAAAATGCCGTCATGGCAATTATTAAAAGAAATAAGAATGACAAGACCCTTATTGCCAGCAATTGATGTGAAAGTGAAATGGGGTGACTTAAAATGGGTAAACCGACAGGATTCATGGAATATGAACGTGAAGTGCCTTCCTCAAGAAATCCTATTGAGAGGATTCGCGACTGGAAGGAGTTAAGCAATACCTTTTCCGAAGAAAAACTGAGGGAACAGGGAGCCCGCTGCATGAACTGCGGCACTCCTTTCTGCCATACCGGCCAGATAATAGGCGGAGCGGTCGTAGGATGCCCACTGAATAACCTGATACCGGAATGGAATGACCTGGTGTACAGGGGATTGTGGAAAGAGGCACTTTTGCGACTATTGAAGACCAATAATTTTCCGGAATTTACAGGACGGGTTTGTCCTGCACTGTGCGAGGGCTCCTGTACCGTATCGCTTAATAAAAAGGCTGTTGCCATTAAGAGTATTGAGCTTACCATTATCGAAAAAGCCTTTGAAAACGGGTGGATTAATCCAAGGATTCCTGCACGGAGGACTGGAAGAACAGTGGCGATAGTGGGCTCGGGGCCGGCAGGGCTGGCTTGCGCTGACGAACTGAACCAGGCAGGACATAAAGTAACGGTATATGAAAAGGCGGATCGCCCAGGCGGATTACTGATGTATGGAATCCCAAACATGAAACTTGATAAGAGCAAGGTTTTGCGGCGCATTGACATGATGAAAGAAGAAGGAATTGAATTTATCACAAATACCGAGGTGGGCAAAGATATATCTGCCGGTGAACTGTTAAAGAGTTATGATGCCGTTGTCCTGTGCGCAGGTGCGAGAAAACCAAGAAACCTGGAGGTGGAAGGGCGTAACCTGAAGGGAATATACTATGCAGTGGACTTTCTGACACAAACCACCCGCAGTTTGCTTGACTCCAATTTGACGGACGGAAGGTTTATTTCTGCCAGGGATAAGGATGTGGTTATAATAGGGGGTGGGGACACTGGAACGGACTGTGTTGCCACTTCCATAAGACATGGATGCAGGAGTGTAATCCAGCTTGAAATTATGCCTAAGCCACTCCTGAACAGGGGGCCTGATAATCCGTGGCCGCAATGGCCAAAGGTATATTTGATGGATTATGGCCAACAGGAAGCTGCGGCTGTTTTCGGAGAAGATCCGAGAAAATACTGTGTAACCGCGAAAGAATTTATAGGTGATGCCCACGGAAATGTAAAAGAGGTTGTGACGGCTGAGATTGAATGGATTAAAGACAGCAATGGCCGTTTTGTTCCGAAAGAGGTGCCGGGAAGCCGCAAAATTATTCCGGCCCAACTTGTACTGCTTGCCATGGGATTTCTGGGGCCGGAGGATGAACTGCTTCAGCAGCTTGGCATCGAAAGGGATGAACGGTCCAATGTTAAGACAAAGCCGGGGAAATATGCTACGAATATTCAGGGAGTTTTTACAGCAGGTGATATGCACAGGGGACAAAGTCTCGTAGTATGGGCCATCAAAGAAGGCAGGGAAGCAGCAAAGGAATGCCACGAATATCTGATGGCAAAGGCTTGATCCGCATGGGTAATGGCATTTTGGCAATGATTTTATATAAAACCGAATAGCTTTTGCAAGAAAAAATAAATAAAATTGCAAATTTTTTAAAAAAATTATTGACTGGAAGAAAAGTGTATGTTAATATTTGAATATAAATTAATTGACGGATCAAAAAAATTATATTAAATAAATAGAAAAACAGTAATATGAAATTGAAAAAGCATGTAAAACAGGCTTATATAGAATAATTCAGGGACAGTTAAAATAAAGACGTACTCAATGGAGAGTATTGTAATCTTCATGGGTACGTCTTTTTTAGTATATTTTCAAATGCCAGTGATACCGACGAGGTAATCCCTGCAGGTAAGTATGTTATGCAAAATGCAACTTTCATTCTGCAAACTTGCAATTTGCATATCACGTATAAATATAGATTTGGGAGGTTGAAATAATGAGTATGAAAGAGAAAGTGCTGTGTCCAAAAGATTATAAGGCTGTTTTGGATATAAGAAAAACGGAGAAAGCGATAAAACAGCTGAAAGACTTTTTTGAAAGTGCATTGGCAAAAGAGCTTAACCTTACAAGAGTATCTGCTCCCCTGTTTGTAAGGCCAGAGACGGGGCTGAATGATAACCTTAACGGCGTTGAAAGGCCTGTCAGTTTCGATGTCAAGGACATGGGAGGAAGCATTGCGGAAGTTGTACATTCCCTCGCAAAATGGAAGAGGATGGCTTTAAAACGTTATGGGTTTAAGCCAGGTGAGGGTTTGTATACAGACATGAATGCTATACGCAGGGATGAGGAACTGGATAACCTGCATTCAGTTTATGTAGACCAGTGGGACTGGGAGAAAATAATCCTGAAAGAAGAAAGGAATGTTGAAACTCTAAAAAACATTGTCAGGTCAATATTCAAAGTATTTAAAGCCACTGAGGAATACATTTGTTCCGAATATCCTGAACTTGAGAAAACACTGCCGGACGATATTAGCTTTATAACAACGCAGGAACTTGAGGACCTGTATCCTGAACTGTCTCCAAGGCAGAGAGAAGATGCGATAGCAAAAGAAAAAGGAGCAGTGTTTGTCATGCAGATAGGAGGACAGCTCAAATCAGGTATCAGGCACGACGGAAGAGCCCCGGACTATGATGACTGGGAACTGAACGGAGATATCATATTCTGGTATCCTGTGCTGGAAAAAGCTTTTGAAGTATCTTCAATGGGCATAAGGGTGGATGAAGATTCACTGGTTAAACAGCTGAAACTGGCAGGATGTGAAGAACGATTGGAATTGCCGTTCCACAGGGATTTGCTGGAAAAGAGGCTGCCTTATACTGTAGGCGGTGGAATCGGACAGTCACGTATATGCATGTTTTTCCTTAAGAAAGCTCATATTGGAGAAGTACAGGTTTCGGTATGGCCTGATGAAATGATTGAAATATGTGAAAAAGCCAATATCACTCTGCTGTGACAGGTGTTATAGATTGTTTGTTACCTGAAGATTCCTGAAAGTTTTATTACCTGGAAATAATGAGTTGTACAGTAAAGGGGGATAATTATGCCAAATTATAGCAAGGAAGATATTTTGAGAATAGTTAGAGAAGAGGATGTCAAGTTTATTCGCCTGCAGTTCACCGATATTTTCGGTATGCTGAAAAATGTCGCGATAACAGCCGAACAGCTTGAAAAAGCTCTCAATAATCAATGTATGTTTGATGGATCATCGATTGAGGGATTTGTCAGGATTGAGGAATCAGATATGTATTTAAGACCTGATGTAAGTACCTTTGCAATATTCCCATGGAGACCCAGGGACAGAAAGGTGGCACGATTGATTTGTGATGTATATAATCCGGACGGAACGCCTTTTGAGGGAGATCCCAGGTATGTTCTCAGGAGGGCTGTGGAAAAGGCAAAGTCCATGGGTTATGACAAGTTTAATGTTGGCCCTGAATGCGAATTCTTTCTGTTTTTCACTGATGAGTCAGGAAAGCCTACTACAGTGACCCATGATGATGCGGGATACTTTGATCTGGGACCTGTAGACCATGGAGAAAATGCGAGAAGAGAAATGGTACTGGCATTGGAAGAAATGGGATTTGAAATAGAAGCGTCCCATCACGAAGTTGCACCGGGCCAGCATGAAATAGATTTCAAGTATGCAGATGCAATAACCACGGCAGATAATATCGTGACATTTAAAATGGTCGTGAAAACAATTGCCCATAGGAACGGGCTGCATGCAACATTTATGCCAAAGCCTGTTTTTGGAATAAACGGTTCAGGAATGCATACAAATGTTTCATTGTATAAAAACGGGAAAAACGCTTTTTATGATGAGAATGATCCTTTGCAGTTAAGCCAGGAAGCATATTGGTTCATCGGCGGAATCATGAAAAACATGAAATCAATAACGGCAATTACAAACCCGCTTGTAAATTCGTATAAAAGACTTGTGCCCGGTTATGAAGCTCCGGTGTATATTGCCTGGTCAACAAGAAACAGAAGCCCGCTTATAAGAATACCCGCAGCAAGAGGCGAAGCTACCAGGCTTGAGCTGAGGTGTCCGGACCCGTCATGCAATCCATACCTTGCTTTGGCTGCGGTATTGAGCGCAGGCCTTGACGGAATAGAAAATAAAATCCAGCCTCCTGCACCTGTAGACAGGAATATCTTCGAGATGGGAGAGGAGCAGAGGCTTGCCGGGGGTATAGAATCACTGCCGGGTAATTTGCAGGAAGCAATTGATGAAATGGAAAGAAGTGAAATGGTCAGGCAGGTGCTTGGGGATCACATTTTCACTAAATATATTGAGGCTAAGAAAAAAGAGTGGAACCAGTACAGGACGAAAATCAGCCAATGGGAATTGGATCAGTACCTGGCAAGATACTGATATGGCATATAACTGAAGCTTCAAAGCATGGAATGATTGGTAAAAGCCCTCAAGAGGAGAAATAAAAATGAAGTTTACAAAAATGCATGGATGCGGAAATGATTATATTTATATCAGTTGCCTGACAGAAGAAGTCAGTTCTCCAGAATTACTGTCTGTAAAACTGTCAGACAGGCATTTTGGCATTGGAGGGGACGGATTGGTGTTGATATGCAAATCAGATATAGCCGATGCCAAAATGCGGATGTTCAATGCTGATGGAAGTGAAGGGAAGATGTGCGGCAATGCTATCCGCTGTGTTGCCAAATACCTTTATGACAACGGAATTGTCAGGAAAGAAAATCTGACCATTGAGACACTGAGCGGGATAAAAAAGCTGAAACTGTTTACGGAGAATGGTAAGGTTACTTCTGTATGCGTAGACATGGGAAAGGCCGAGTTTGCTCCCGACAGGATTCCTGTTCTTCTGGAAGGCGACAGGATTATCAACCAGGAAGTAGAGATAGGCAACGGAAAATACCGGATTACATGCGTCTCAATGGGAAATCCTCATTGCGTGGTTTTCTGTGACGATGTAGATGAAATAGATATTGAAAAAACAGGACCTGAATTTGAAAATGCACCTATTTTCCCTGAAAGGGTAAACACGGAATTTATCAAGGTTATCGACAGAAATACATTAAAGATGCGTGTATGGGAACGCGGAAGCGGTGAAACCCTTGCTTGCGGAACGGGTGCATGTGCTGCTGCGGTTGCTGCAGTGGAAAACGGCTTTTGTCCTAAAGGAGAAGAAATCAGGGTAATACTGAAAGGTGGAGACTTATCAGTAAGGTATACGAACGAAACAGTTTACATGACAGGAAGCGCGGAAAAGGTATTTGATGGAGTGATTGAACTATAAGGAGCGTGGCAGGGAATCTTTCCCTGTCACATCCCGCTTTTTTTATGAGTCAGAGGATGAACAAAAAAGAAATAAAACTTAAGAAAAAACTAAAAAAAAATTTAAAAAAGAAAACTTAAGAAAGAAAACTGAAATAAGATAGAAGCAAAGATAAAGTGCAAAATAAAAATAAGTCAAGTTTTGTATGGGGGATGTAAATGAGAATAAATAAAAATTATCTGAACCTGCAGGACAGCTACCTGTTTTCCAAAATATCCAGAAAAGTTGCGGACTACAAGGAAAAGAATCCCGAAAAGAAAATTATCAGTTTGGGTATAGGTGACGTCACATTGCCTCTTTGTGATGCGGTTGTTCGTGCAATGCAGGATGCAGTTGCCGAAATGGGAACAAAGGAAGGATTTAAGGGTTATGGTCCGGAACAGGGGTACGGCTTTTTAAAAGAGGCTGTAAGCAGGTATTACGGGAAGAGAAACATCTCGTTGGATCCTTCTGAAATATTCATAAGTGACGGGGCAAAAAGCGACCTGGGAAATATCCTTGATATTTTCTCGGTTGATAATACGGTGCTGATTCCCGATCCTGTATACCCTGTTTATGTGGATTCAAACATTATGGCGGGAAGAAGGATTATATATATGGATGCAAACAAGGAAAACAGTTTTCTTCCCATGCCTGATGAAAGCATAAAAGCCGATATCATTTATATTTGTTCTCCAAATAACCCCACAGGAGCAGTA
>JAMOAC010000131.1 GCA_023621975.1 Bacillota bacterium
CGGCTTATTTAGCCATTGAAACTACCGAGTTTGATCGCTCTGTGGATGAAATAATCGGCAGGGTTGGATTATATCAGGGCTATATTGAAACTTCAGAGATACAGGGCAAGCCCAAACGGCAGGAAAATCAGCCTGCCAACCGGAAAGCTCATCTTGAAGTGCGAATCCCAAGAAAATCCTTTGATAAGTTTATAACCGGCTTAGGTGATGTGGGCAGCATAATAAATCAGCAGATAACAGGAGAGGACATAACAGGTCAGTATCTGGATGTGGAGGCCAGGCTCAAATCGCTCAGACTGCAGGAGGAGAGGCTGCTGACCATACTCAGCAAAGCCGAGAAGCTGCAGGATATCATCGAACTGGAAAGGGAACTGTCTCATGTTCGCTATGAAATCGAGAATTACACCGGGACGCTGAAAAAATGGGACAACCTGATCGATTACTCCAAAGTAACCATCGATGTATACGAGGTGTATGAGATTAAAGAGGAGGAACCCATCCCCATCACCTGGGGAGACAGAATTATGAACGCTTTCAGGCGATCCTGCCGGCAACTGTGGAAACTGTTTGAGAATTTGGTGATATTTGCGGTGAGTGCTATACCCTATCTGGTTTTGCTGGCGGTAATTGGATGGCTTGTATGGGCAGTTGCAGTAAGGTCAATAATCAGGAAAAGAGCAAATATGAAAAAAGACAGAGGAGAAGAGCCCGCAGAATAAAATTATTAACAAAGTTTTGCAGTATGTTTACAGAAAGTTTACAAATTTTTTTACGAAAGGGTGGATCTTTATCCGCCCTTTTATTCCATTTTTTTTAAGTTTATGTTATAATAAAGCAGAAATAAAATTATGAACTGGATGGAGGAACGATCGTGCCTATGCGAGAAGAAATGGAACTAAGAGACATACTTCAAATCATTCAGAAAAGGCTGGGAATTATAGCAATAATTACAGTAGTCGCTGTGGCAGCAAGTGCTATAGTCAGCTTTTTTTTGTTAGACAAAATCTATGAAACTTCGACAACTCTTATGGTAGCTAATCCACGTAACAATCAGGGTGACAGCATTGAATATAATACACTGCTGGTAAATCAAAAGCTTGTCAAAACCTATAGCGTAATTGCAAAAAGCGATCGTGTACTTGACAGAGTAATTGAAAAGCTTGGGATCGATATGAAACCTTCCCAGCTGAGAGGTAAGATAACCGTATCATCGGAAGGTGAGACCGAGATCATCCGCATTACAGTGCAGGATACAGATCCTGGCTTTGCCATGGATCTGGCCAACGTTCTTGCTCAGGTTTTTATGGAACAGGTTATAAGCATTATGAAGCTTGATAACGTACAGATTATTGATGTCGCCAAGATTCCGGAGACGCCGGTAAAACCCAGACCGCTTTTCAATATTGCAGTAGCGGGGGTTTTAGGTGTAATGCTGGGTATAGGAATTGTATTTTTAATTGAATATCTTGACAATACCATCAAAACTCCGGAAGACATAGAAAGATATATTGGACTTCCTGTACTGGGCATTATTCCCATGCATGAATAATAGATATAACAGATGATGCGAGGTGTTTACGTTGAAACTGTCCCAGCTAATAACTCATGCAAATCCAAAATCCCCGGTTGCGGAGGCTTATAGAATATTGAGAACCAACATCCAGTTTTCATCTCCGGATCGTGAATTAAAGATTATCCTGATAACCAGCAGCAGGCCGGATGAGGGTAAAAGCTTAACAGCTGCCAATCTGGCCATTACCATGGCTCAGTCCAACATGAAGGTGCTTCTGATAGATTGCGACCTTAGAAAACCGGTTGTTCACAGGATCTTTGGGCTGGTTAATATGAAAGGTGTTACCAATGTACTAGTTGAAGGAATTGATTACAGACAGCTCATCAATGTGACCGAGGTGAAGAACCTGGATATTATCACCAGCGGGCCCAAACCTCCTAATCCGGCTGAACTTCTTGGGTCAAAAAAAATGGAAGAGTTTTTGCATTCTTTACGACAGAATTATGATATTGTGATAATCGATACACCACCCGTGTTGCCGGTAACCGATGCAGCTGTACTGTGTCAGTATGCAGACGGAGTGGTACTTATTGCGGGATACGGTTTGGCAACCATTGATGCTATACTGCAGGCCAAAGCCAATTTGGAGAGGGTAAACGCCAGAATATTGGGGGTTGTGCTA
Organism: Bacillota bacterium; assembly: GCA_023621975.1. The sequence continues at coordinate 2,196 of JAMOAC010000131.1, forward strand.
AACGGAGTACCCGTTACCAGGAATGGTG